>CAZNML010000006.1:9429-38397 GCA_964574275.1 uncultured Thiosulfatimonas sp.
TTCCGGTCGCAGTCGGCATCGCCCCCTCCAAAACGCTGGCCAAGCTCGCCAACCATCTGGCCAAAAAACAGCCGGATTTAAACGGCGTACTCGATTTCGGAGCACTCTCCAGTAGCACCCAAAAAGCGCTGTTAAAGCAGGTCAAGGTCGGCAATATCTGGGGCGTGGACAAACGTCTGAGCCAACAGTTGCAACAGCAGCAGATCAACAGCGCTTACGACCTGCAACAGGCCTGTCCGAAAATGATTCGTAAACAGTTTTCGGTCAATGTCGAACGCATTGTGCAGGAGCTAAATGGTCAGGCCTGTTTGGCACTGAATGAGACTCATCCGAATAAACAGCAGATCGTCTCATCACGCTCGTTCGGCAGCCGGGTCAGAGACTATCAATTGATGAAACAGGCGGTGGCCAGCTATAGCGCCACCGCTGCGGCAAAGCTGCGTAAACAGAACAGTGTCTGTAAACGCCTGAGTGTGTTTATCACCACCAACCAGCATCAATCCGAGCTGCCACAGTACCGCAATGTCTATCAAATCCCGTTGATCTACCCGACCGACAACAGCGTTTTATTGAGTAAAATGGCCATTCGTGCGCTACAACATATCTGGCGCGAGGGTTATGAGTACCAGAAAGCGGCGGTGACGCTGTCGGAGCTCTCCGATAAAGGCGACCTGCAGATCGACCTGTTTGCCGCCGAGCCCAGGTTTTCCGGCAACCCGAAAGCGGACCGGCTGATGCAGGTGATGGATCAGCTTAACCTAACAATGGGCAAAGGCACCGTCAACCTTGCCAATAGCGGCCTGCAGCAACAGACCAAGTGGCGTATGAACCGCAATCTGATGTCGCCGCGCTACACCACACAGTGGCACGAACTGCTAACCGTCTATGCCAAAAATTAAATGGCGCGCTTCAACAGCTGCAAGCACTTACTGTCAGTAGCTGGCAAACCAGTGTAGAGTTATTTGCACAGCTTCCGTATAATCGAGATTTTACTGCAATCGATTCATTAGGGAGTCAACCGTTGAAATATCAAAACACCACCCATTATCATCATGGTGACGACAGCGCAACCGGCGTACTGATTACCAATTTGGGTACCCCGGACGCGCCAACCAAACAGGCGTTAAGACCCTATTTGAAAGAGTTTCTGGAAGACACGCGTGTGGTAGAGCCGCCACCGGCCCGCTGGTTATGGAAACTGATTCTAAACGCTATTATCCTCAACACCCGTCCAGCCAAATCGGCCGAAGCTTATGCCACGGTTTGGGACTCGGAAGGCCCGGGGGCACCGCTGTTAAACATCAGTCAACGTCAAATGGATGCGATTGCAGAACGCGTACGCCCTCACTTTCAGGGTCGCGTTGAATTTGCTCTAGGCATGCGTTACGGCAATCCGTCGGTGGCCAGCGCACTGCAAGAGCTTAAACAGAAAGGCTGTCAGCGCATCGTGGTGCTGCCGCTGTATCCGCAGTACGCCGCGGCCACCACCGCCTCAACCTTTGATGCGGTCACTGCCGAGCTGCAAACCTGGCGCTGGATTCCAGAACTGCGCTTTATCAACAAGTATCACCGCCATGCGGGCTACATTAAAGCCCTGGCCAACTCGATTCGCGACTATCAGGCGCAACACGGCAAACCGCAACTGCTGGTCATGTCCTACCATGGTGTGCCGCAACGCTATCTGGATAATGGCGACCCTTACCACTGCGAATGCCATGTCACCTCACGTCTGCTGGCAGAGGAGCTGGGCTTAAGCAGAGACGAGTATCGAGTCACCTTCCAGTCGCTGTTTGGCAAAGAGGAGTGGATTAAACCTTATACCGATGCCACCATGAAGGCACTGCCGGGCGAAGGCATTAAAGACATTCAGGTCATCTGCCCCGGCTTCTCGGCCGACTGCCTGGAAACCATTGAAGAGATTGGTGAGGAGAACCGCGAATACTTTGAAGAGGCGGGCGGCGAGAAGTTTGGTTACATCAGCTGTCTGAATGACCGTGCCGATCACGCCGATGCACTGGCCGATCTGGTATTGCAACATACTTTAGGCTGGTATGAGCGCGATGGTTTTAATGCCGAAGCGGATCAGCAGGAGCGTGACACCGTCAAACAGAATGCCAAGGCGATGGGCTGCCCGTTTTAAACAAGTTTAACAACGGAACAGCTCAAAACCGACAGGCCTGCTGTTGACAGCAGGCCTGTTAATGACAAATTCAAAACCGGATTACTGAACCGGCTTTAAGCTGGGTTCAATATACAAACTCTCAAACAGCTGCGCTTCAATCGGCTTACTGGTTAAATAGCCCTGATAATAGTGACAGCCCTGCGCGGCCAAAAATTCACGCTGACTCTCACTCTCAACCCCTTCCGCCAACACTTTCAGATGCAAGCTTTGTCCCATGGCAATAATCGCATTTACAATCTGCATGCCCTGCTCATTATGCGGAATATCATCCACAAAGCTTTTATCAATTTTTAAGGTATCAATCGGCAGGTTCTTCAAATACGCCAAAGAGGAGTAACCGGTGCCAAAGTCATCAATAGCAACACTCACACCTAAATTCTGTAAACGCTCAAACAGGTTTACCGCATCACTGCCTAAAAAGCTCATTAAGCCACTCTCCGTAATCTCCAGTTCCAGTTGTTCTGCCGGCAAGCCTGAATTTTTCAGCGCCTGTTCAATAACGGAGAACATATCAATATAGTTCAACTGTTTGGCCGAGATATTCACCGCATAAACAAAATCCGTCTGCCCCATCTGACGCCACTGCTGCGCTTGACGGCAGGTCTCTTGCAGTACCCAGGCTCCAATATCGGCGATCAGACCGGACTCTTCGGCAATATCAATAAAGTAACCGGGCGGCAACAGACCTTTATCAGGGTGCTGCCAACGCACCAGTGCTTCCGCTCCCTTCACCCGGCCTGTTTTCAAGTCGATCTGAGGCTGGAAAAAAACGCGGAACTCTCTGTTTTTTAACGCCTGTTTCAACTCGGCTTCAATCGACAGATGTTTGCTGGCGTGCTTGCTGATTTGGGCAGAAAAATACTCAAAGGTACCGCGTCCTCGACGTTTCGCCATATACAAGGCACTGTCTGCATGCTGCATCAGGGCTTCTGCCTCAATGCCATGATCGGGATAGAGCGCAATCCCAATACTGCCGCCGACACTGACCAGTTTCTTATTCGATAAACGCTGTGGTTCCGACAGGGTCTGAATAATGGTGGTGGCAACCTGACCGGCATCTTTAGAGTCATGCAACCCCTCCAGAAGAATGGCAAACTCATCGCCCCCCAAGCGAGCAACGGTATCCACCTCTCGAATGGTCTCTTTTAGCATTTTGGCAGAGTTAATTAACAGCTCATCACCGGATGCATGACCATAGCTGTCATTAACCGCTTTAAAGCGGTCCAGATCCAACATCAATACGGCAAAAGTAATATGATCACGTTTGGCATGCAGAATGGTATATTCAAGATTGTGCATAAAGCGGCGTCGATTCGGCAGGCGTGTTAACACATCATGGTGCGCCAGATAGTCCAGCTCCGCCTGTGACGCTTTGAGTTTGGAGATATCGGCAAACATGGCCACATAACTGTCTACCTGCCCCTGGTCATTATCCAGACGGGTCAGCGTCATCCACTCCGGCACCAGCGCGCCACTCTTATGCCGGTTCCAGATCTCCCCCTGCCAGATACCGTCATGATTGATCGCCTGCCACATTTTTTTGTAGAACACACTGTCATGTTTACCCGAAGCGAACACACTTGGATTTTTGCCTAATAACTCCTGCTCTTCATAGCCGAGGATATCGGTAAAAGCGGCGTTAACCGAGGTGATCTCCCGCTCCTTATTCGTCACCAACAGGCCTTCCCCGGCATGCTCATACACCATGGTCGCCAGACGCAGCTCACGCTCTGCGCGATGCTTGGCAGTAACATCGGTCAAAATACAGTAAACGCTTAACTGCTTGTCGGCCGCCTCCGTCAAACGGCCACTGATCTCAACCTCCTTCAGGTTGCCGTTATCACAACTGATTTTAATCTGCTGCTTATCGATAGAGCCGACCTGAATAATATCCTGCAGCATCTGTTCAATCAGTTCCGCAGAGGGGCGGCTCAAAAAGTTCTTCAGCGGCTGACCAATCACGCTCTCATAGTCGGCTTCACTCAGACAGAACAGCGCCAACCAGCTCTCATTAACATTTAACAGTCGGCCCTTTATATCCATGGACAGATAGGGCAGCGGCGCTTTCAAAAACAGGTTATGGAAACGCGCTTCACTCTCCGTCAAGCTCAACTGCATACGTTTGACTAAAACCATATGATAGAGCTCATTACCATATTGTGTGATGGCGGAGACGGTAAGGTCATCATAAGGCTCTGTAGCATTTCCTACACCAATAATCATACGCACCAAGTCGTCACTGATAATCGGCACAGTCACCAAACGTTCTAATGCGGTGTGCCCTTCAAGCAGGCCTGTTTTGTGCTCATCTTGTGCATAGTCATTGACCACCTTAGCTTGAGCCGTACGTATGCTGTCCGCCCAGATACCCGCTCCGTCCACCGGATAATGTTTATCATTCAGCGCCTTGCTCTGCTGTTGGGTAGTGCTACTCCAGGCAGCCAGTTGAATCTCATTTTGATCCTCGGAAACAAAGTGCACAAAAGCCACCTGACTCGCTGTCAGCTGTTGCAGCCGATCCATGGCAACCGCTAACAGAGCCTTCTCATCCAGAGTTGTCGGAAGAGTTGACAGTTCAAACAAAGCTTGCGCCTTGTCCAGTTCATGCTGTTGTCTTTGCTCATGTAACCTCTGCTCGGTAATATCCACCAAGACACAGTGTGTAAATTTTGCAGCGTTCTGCTCATCTTCAGACATGCGGCCACTCACCGATACATAACGGCTGCTGCCATCCTTGAGTACAATTTCACACAATACATTTTCCACACTGCCTGAATCCAGCAGTTTAGCCAGACTCTGATGAAAAACCGGCACCGACTCCGCCTTGATAAAGTTGGCATAGGGCTGACCCAGCACCTCCTGCCTCTGATAACCAAACAGTCGACACCATGCACTGTTTACATTAACAATTCTGCCTTCGGCATTGAGGGATTGATAGGCGACGGGTGCATCCATAAACAGACCGGCAAAATAGGCCTGGCCTTTTTGCAGTTGCGCTTGCATGGCATGATATTCAGCGCTGCGAATACTTCTAGATAAAAACAGAGCGATAATGAGCAAAACTAAAATGGCAGCAACCGTTAAAGCACTGAACTGGGCATACAGTTCTGCATACCGATCCTGATGCCTCATTGAGGTCATTAGCAGCCAGTCTTTGCCATTAAGCTGCGCACGATATTTCAGCAGAGCGTCGCCACTCTGACTATTGGACTCAACTAGTTCGGCTTTAATCGGGTGTTTAGAATCGAACCTGTGCAGCTGATAATATCCACCATCAAGCGGCGTCAGCTTAAAAAAATGATTAGACTGGCCAGCCTGCTGTCCAGAAAATAGCAGGTCCGCCTTGGTTTTTATAGAGGCCGGCATAGCCGACGACAACGGTACCAGGGTGCGAACAGGCTCAATATGCAACACTGCCGCTCCAAGATAGAGAGCTCTCTTACCCTCGCGTTTTAAAACCGGAACAACAATATCAAGGTAAAACTGGCCCTGCTGCACAAACAACTGAATTTGCGGACGTTGACTGCGTTTAGCCTGCTGAATCAGAGCGCTGCTCTGCTGTGCCGACTCGGTTGAAGCTTGGCCACGATGTAATAGAGCCTGCCCATTCTGATCAAACAGCTCCAATCTGCCAACTTCATAAGAGTTAAGAAAAGCAAGCACTCGCTTACCAACCTGATATCGATACTTTGAAGAGTTTTGCAATTCAGGATAGAGCCGGATAATACTCTTATCCTCAACAAAGGCTTGCAGACCGGCTGTGCTCTCTGCTAACCAGCTATCCAGTAACAGTACTTTAGAATCTGTCAGCGACTTTAAAGCCTGCGCCTCTCTGTGCTCTGCCGATTGTAAAGCTGACTGATATAAAGCCCCCAGGCCAAACAGCGTCAATAAACTGAGCACAACCCAAAGCAGCACCAAAGGACGCTTGCGCTTTGACAACCTTGCTTGCTGGTTACTGTTTTCAGGCACTCTGACGAACCTCTAACTGTTCACTTGTTTATAAAGCCATATCAATCATATCTTATACAATTACCAGTAAAACTGGTAGTTTAATAAGTCTATCTTACACCATAAGTATTAATTTAAACCGCGACCGCCATCTACCGGCAAGGTCGTGCCGGTTATATAAGGGTTGTGCAGCAGGAAATAGAGCGCCTGCCAAATCACCTCTGGACCGGGCTCAATGCCAATTGCCGACTGCGCCAGACGCTGCTGTTTATAGGCTTCCGAATCGCCCTCATTAAATAGAATCAGACCGGGAGCAATCGCATTCACTTTAATGGCGGGCGCATAGCTCTTGGCAAAATTCTGCACCATGCTCTGCATCGCCGTTTTGGAAGCGACATAAGCGATATGGGTGTCATTGGCAATATCAATTGAGCTGTCGGTAATGGCAACAATATCGCTGGTTGCAGTGGCGGACGCCTGCAGCAGCGGCTGCAGAGTCAAATTAAGCTGATATGGCAGCTCCACATGCACCCTGTACATAGAGCTGAACAGAGCCGGCTGCGCTGCAACCTGCTGATCATCCGCCCAGGTTGAAGCGTTATGAATCAGCGCCCGCAGGCTTTTAACCTGCGACTGCACCACCGCCAAAATCGACTCTATTGCTGAATCATCATCAAAATCGACCTGAATTCCAAGCGCCCCCATCTCTAACAGCTCCCTCACCCCCGGGCGTTCAGTGCGATAGGTAAATACCACCGGAAACTCAGTCTCAATCAAAAACTGTTTCGCCAGATAGAGGCCGATTCGCTGTCCGGCTCCGCTTATAAAAATCGCATTGTCTAACATCGATTTAACCTCTGTTGATCTCTAATTTGAACAGGCCTGATCATTTTAAATCTCTGCAAGCCTTACAAGAGCGCTTCTTTACAGTCGAATAAAAACCTAGTAAATTACTAGGAATATAATCTATGGAGTCGTAATCGTGAAAACCCTAATTGGCGCGCTACTCAGTTTTATTCTACCGGCCTCAGCTCTGGCAGAGAATCTGGACATCGGCCAACTCGCTCCAGAATTCAAGCTGTTTGACCAGCACCAGCAACCGCGGCAGTTGCAAGATTACCGTGGCAAGTGGGTGGTGCTCTACTTCTATCCTAAAGATGATACCCCAGGCTGCACCAAAGAGGCGTGCAGTTTTAGAGATAATATCAACGCCTTAATCAGCAAACAAGCGGTGATTTTAGGCGTTAGTGTCGATTCCGTCGTCGACCACCAGGCCTTTTCCAGCAAGTTTAATTTGCCCTTTAGCCTACTGGCTGATCCCAAAGGCCGGGTCGCCAAACAGTATGATGCCCTGCTGGATCTGAAAGTGATGCGCTTTGCCAAACGCCACAGTTTTATTATTAACCCACTGGGGCGCATCGCTAAGATTTACCGCGACGTCGATCCAAACAGTCATGTAAAACAGGTTTTGAGCGATCTGCAGCAGTTGCAAAATGCTATTTAATCTCTTTTTTTGGAAATAAAAAACGACTTATTCCGATCTTATTATTATCGAGCTGCGACTAACAATAGTGTTGAGCCCAGCAACCTTATAAAAAGGAATATGCCATGAACATCACACACAATAGCTTCTCCAAAATTGCTCTGCTGCTTGCTTGGATACCGCTGGTTTTTAGTTTACAAAGTTGCGCCAAGGAGTCCAATATGACCGCACAGAATGACACCGTTAATACCCAAATGGAAACCGACTCCATTGTTTTAGGCATGGGCTGTTTCTGGGGTGCCGAAAAGCGCATGTCGGAAATCTCCGGTGTGGTCGATGTTGAGAGCGGTTATGCCGGTGGGGATTTTGCCAAAGCGGGCTATCAGGACATCCTGAACCATGAGCGTATGTTGCAGATGGGACGTGCCACCGAGCGTAATCATGCCGAAGTCATTAAAGTGACTTTCAATCCGGCACTGGTCTCACTGGAGACCGTACTGATTAAGTTCTGGGAGAACCACAACCCAACTCAGGGCGACCGTCAGGGGAATGATATCGGCAGTAACTACCGCAGTGCCATCTACTACAGCAGTGACGGCCAAAAATCGGTGGCGGAGTACACCCGCAGAGTTTATCAACAAGCCCTAACACAAGCAGGCCTGCCGGAAATTACCACCGAGATTGAAGCTTTACGCAACTACAACTCGGCCGAAGAGTACCATCAGGACTACCTGGTTAAAAATCCGAATGGCTACTGTGGTTTGGGTGGAACCGGCGTGGCCTATCCGGGTTCGGAAAAATCCAAAGGACCACAACACCCGCTATTAAATCCGGCGGAGCTGAGTTTCGAACGCCAGTTAATTGTGTTTGAAGCGGAAGAGTGTGCTTTCTGTAAACAGTTTAAAAAAGAGATTCTTGATCAATGGCAATCGGAAGTGCCGATTACCACCAGCCTGAACCCCAATCCACCAAGCGGCTGGAAACTGCAGAAAACGCTGTTTGCCACGCCCACCATTGTGCTGTTTGAAAACGGCGAAGAGAAGTCTCGCTTTACCGGTTACAATGGCGATAAACCACGCTTCTGGAAGTGGCTGGGCTTTCAACTGCTAACGCCTGAACAGCAAAAAATCGCCTTTGAACAAGGAACCGAACGCGCCTTTACCGGCTCTCATCTGGATGAAAAACGTCCGGGCACCTTTGTTGATCCCATTACCGGTGCACCGCTATTTAGAAGTGATACCAAGTTTGAAAGTCATAGCGGCTGGCCAAGCTTCTTTAACCCGGTCGAGGGTGCCATTACCGAGCACGAGGACTTCTCCCACGGCATGAACCGAATTGAGGTTCGCAGTGCCAGCTCCGGTATTCATCTGGGTCACGTCTTTCCGGATGGCCCAGCTCCGACCTACAAACGCTACTGCATTAACGGCAATGTATTGAAGTTCGTTCCTGATACAGACAACCAATAGCAGCTCTAGCTTTGAAGTAAAACGGCCATTAACCGTTGGTTAATGGCCGTTACTGTTATGAAACAGCGTGCAGTTTAAGACGAGCTCTCACCCGAGTCACCGGTCTTGTTATCCAGACGGTAACCCTTTTTCTCAAATAGCAGCACACAAGAGTCCACCACCACCGGGTCATAGAGCACTCCCTGGCTCTGCTTAATCTCATCCAGCGCTGCCTGCTGACTCAACGCCGCACGATAAGGCCGATGTGACATCATCGCCGCTACCACATCGGCCACCGCAATGATTTTTGCCTCCAAGGAGATCTCGTCGCCTTTAAGCCCCTGCGGATAACCACTGCCGTCAATGCGCTCGTGGTGCTGGTGGATAATCTGTTCCACCGGCCATGGAAATTCAACCCCCTTGATAATGTCACAGCCGACCTCGGGGTGGGTTTTAATAATCGCCAGCCGGTTATCATCAAGCTTACCGGGGAAGTTCAGAATTTCGGCAGGAATATAGACATTACCAATATTATGGATATAGCCTCCAAAACGGATTCCTTCGATTGATTGTTCGTCAAGCCCCATCTCTTCGGCAATCGCCGCACTCAACTCCGCCACATTATTCTGGTGCCCGGCCGTATAGGCATCACGAATCTCTGTAGCCGAAGCCAGAGCCGTTACCGTCTGTTTCAAGGCGTTCTTCACCTTCTCCTGCTCTTGCTGATATGAGAATTCAGCCTGCTTCTGCGCGCTGACATCCATAAAACTGACCACCGCCCCGATGCATTGATTGTCTTCGATAATCGGTCGACTGGTGAAATTGACAGTAAAATGGGAACCATCCTTGCGGATAAAGCTCTCTTCACCAGATGTCGGCTCTGCGGTTTTCAATGTCCTGTAGATCGGGCACTCTTCATCAGGATAGTGGGTGCCGTCGTCATGCTCATAGTGCCAGGTTCGATGGCTGGGTTTGCCCATCAGCTCCTGTTCGGAGTAGCCGAGCATGCTGGCCGCCGCCGGGTTAACAAAGGTGTGGTTACCCTCTTTATCAAGTCCAAAAATACCTTCACCCGCAGAGCTCAGAATAACCGAGGTCTTTTGCACCTGAACCCGCAGCGCCTCTTCGGTAGACTTGCGCTGAGTGATATCCTGGGCAATCCCTCTAACCTCAGTGACTTGGTACTCATTATTCAATACCGGCAGCTCCTTGACCTCAAGCCAGCGTTTAGAGCCGTCTTTATGGCGAATCTGCAGTTGATAACAGGGGTGCCGTACACCGGAGAGGACTTTGTCAAAGGCCTGTTTGGCAATACTGTTATCCGGGTGATCCGTCATATAGTCGGTAAAGTGGCTGAGAAACTCTTGCGGCTCATAACCAAGTATATGAGTAACCGACGGACTAACATAGGTCAACTTGCCCTCGGTATTGTGATTATAGAAAAAGAAGTCCTCTTCAAAAGACTGGACAACGCTATGGTACTGCTCCTCCAGACGGGTTAGCATTGCATAGACATCGCGCAGCTCATTGGTTCGCTGCCGAACCTCCTCTTCAAGGTGGTTCTGCATACGATAGAGTTCAAGATGAGTACGCACCCGCGCCAGCACTTCCGCGGGTTCAAACGGCTTGGCAATGTAATCAAGACCGCCGCTTTCAAAAGCGCGTATCTTGTCCTCAGTCTCGCTCAAAGCACTTAAAAACAGAATCGGAATCTCAGCAGTCGTCTTATCCTGTTTAAGACGTCGACACACTTCATAACCGTCTATACCCGGCATTTTAATATCCAGCAGAATCAGGTCGGGGTGTTTGGCGGCAATCCCCATCAGAGCGCTTTCACCATCAATCGCACTGCGAACCTTGTAACCGGATGCTTTCAACAGCTCCCTGAGCAGCATCAAGTTCTCCTGCACATCATCAACAATCATTATTTCGTAGGTTTTATCCATGCTTTTTGCCTTCTATTTCTGCGACTTCCACACCGAGTCTATTGCCTGCACCAGGACTTTATATTGAAATTCATTCGCCAGTTTCAACAGGTTTTCTGCCAACCTGCTGTTGTGCCCACCAATACTCTGTGCAATCGCCTCTACCTGTTCACCGTCCAACTGCTGGGCTGCGCTATGCAGCGCATGCAACAGATTAGGTTCGACTGCTGCCAGAGCTGTGCTAAGTTCCTCAGTAGAGTATAGCTCCTTCTGTTCAACGGGCTCAGCTTTCGGCTCTCTGTATAAGTAGTTGAAATGCAAATACTTCTGCATCAACGCATAAACCTCTTCAGCACGATAGGGTTTGGACAGGTAGTCATTCATACCCGAACCGACAATCTTGCCACGTTCTTCGGACATGGCGCTGGCGGTCAGTGCCACAATAATGACCTCATCTCCACCCGGTAACTGGCGGATGATTCGGGTCGCCTCCTCACCATCCATCACCGGCATGCGACGATCCATCCAGATAAAATCCGGCTGCCAGCTTTTGAACACTTCCACCGCCTCCTGACCGTTGCATGCCTCTTGTATCTGAATGTCAAGCACATCCAGAATGTTATGCAATAGCAGACAGCTGACCTCCTGGTCATCGACAATCAGCACCTTGGTATCGGTTTGCGAAGCATCCAACCCGGTTACCTGTTTAATCTGCTGCTGCGTCTCAATGACAACGTCTTCCTGTTTGGCCAGCTTATAGGGCAGCTTCACCCAGAAACGACTGCCCTGGTTCAACTGACTCTCTATCCCCACCGAACCGCCGAGCAGTTGCGCAAAGTCCCTAACGATAGACAAACCAAGCCCGGTTCCCGAATTTTCATTCGCGTGGCCGACCTGCACAAACGGCTTAAAAACCCGGTCGATATCCTGCGTGGCAATGCCCATGCCGGAATCGGAGACCTCTATATAGAGCTGTTCACCTTCCACACCCAGTTTGAGTACGGCACCGCCTGCGGCAGTGTACTTGATAGCGTTGCTAAGATAGTTAAATAGAATCTGTCGCAGCTTGCCGGCATCGGCATAGATATAACGTGGAAAATCCGCTGCTTGTTCCAGCTCTATTCTCAAGCCCTTTTCCTCAGCCCTGACCCGCATCAGCTCTAACACACCATGGCTAAGATCGTGCAGATCAAATGCCTTCTCCTCCACACTCATCTGCCCCGATTCGACCTTGGCCAGGTCAAGGATGTCATTGATCAGGGTTAAAAGGTGGTCGCCGCTGTGGTGGATAATGCCAATGTTTTTTTTGTTTTCGGCAGCAATATCCGGTTTTTTCAGCAGCAGTTCGGAAAAACCGAGAATCGCATTCAGCGGAGTACGCAGCTCATGCGACATACTGGCGAGGAAAACACTTTTGGCGCGGTTGGCCGCTTCCGCTTTATCTTTGGCCTGCTTCAGCGCCTCGCTGGTCTCTCTCAATTCGGCTTCACTTTTGGCAATGGCAATTTTTTGCCGTCTGATGATCAGATTCCAGACCAGCACCGCACTCAACAGCAGTAGAAAGCCTGCCGTGACTTTCCACAGCAGACTGTAATCAAATCCCTGTTTGTAGGTGACGGAGACCCAGCGATTGAATATCTCCTCCTTTTTATCCCCGGGAATGGCATCCATTGCTTTTTGCATAATGCCAGCCAGCAACAACTGGTCTTTACGCATCCCTATCGCCAGATCAAAAGTAAAACCTGCATCCCCGGAGATTTTCAGACCGGGCAGGCCTTCACGTCCCATAATATGGGTGACTGCAGCCAGGCCTCCTACAAAAGCAGCCGCCTGACCACTTTGCACCGCCTCAAAACCTTGCTGAATATCCTCAACCGGCATCAGCTTCAGTTCGGGGTGATTGATAACCAAATACTCGTGTGCGGCATAGCCATCAACCACGGCAACCGTCTGTTGCTGCAGCACTTCGAGCTTGCTGATAAAGGAGTACTCCGGTCCGGTAACCACCACCATCGGAACACTCAAATAAGGTGAGGTAAAACGCATAAATTGCTCACGCTGCGGTGTTTGATTAACCGCGGCGATGATATCAAGCTCTCCACTTTTGAGTGCCTGCAGCGTCGCCTGCCTGCTCTGCTGGGCAACCGGCTCAAAGCGGATTCCCAGAGCATCGGCAATCAGGCCCATGTATTCGCTGCTCATTCCCTGATAACGACCCTGCTCATCGGTGTATTCCAATGGTGGTCGGCCAGCATCATAACCCAGATGTATAACCGAGTTATGTTGCAGATAAACCGTCTCTTCCGCAGTCAGTTCAAGCTGCGGCTGGCTGTCGGCTACCTCCAGAATGGAACCCAGCCATGTGCTGACAATACGGTTTTTCTCCTCGACGGCGATGTCATCAACAGCCTTATTCATAATGGAGGCCAATAGCGGCTGGTCATTACGAATACCAAAGCGCACACCGTCGGTTCTTTTAGAGTAGATAATCTCCAGCCCCGGAATGACATTCTGCACAATTGACCCCATGACAAAATCATAGTTGTCATAGGCCGCAGAAGCTCTGCCGGAGATGACCGCATCCAGTCCTTGCTGCTTGGTATCCACTTCCAGAATATGAATACAGGGGTAGTTATTTTTCAGAAACTCAACCCGGTTCGAGCCGGACTTGACGGCAACAGTCTGCCCGCAGATCTCGTTGATGTCAGCAATGCTTCGGGCACCTCTGCGCGCCACTAGAACCTGTGGCGTACTGATATAGACATTGGTAAACAGAAGCTGCTTGGCCCTAGCCTCCGTTTTTGCCGCATTGGCGATCATATCGACCTCGTGATTCATCGCCTTGCCGAGCAGAGTTTTCCAGTCGCCAATAACCAGTTCGAATTCGATATCCAGTTTGTTTTCGATCAACTCAATCAGGTCAACCGCAATACCTTTAAAGCGGCCGTCTTCGGCGTAAAATGATTGTGGAAATGAGATGGGTACTGCCAGGGTGATTTTTGGATTCTCAACCAGCCAGGCCTGCTCTTCGGCGGTCAAACGCGGCCGCAGTGAACCGGCAGGCGTGCTATTTTCAGCAGGGATAGTATTGGCCGAACTGTGCTGATTACTGACTGGCGCGGGCTCTTCTGCAACCGCAATAGTGGCGGCCAGCATCAAGACAAAGAGGGCCACCAACCAAGCTGGGGCTTTACCAGAAACTAACACACAAAGTTGAGTAGTGCATAACTCTGGAGTTGAAAAAAATCTACCGGATTGACTCTGTAACATAGAGCTCCCTGTTGACTCTCAAGCAGTAAATTAGATGTTAACGAAAACAAAAATTCTCTATGACACATCTTACCTGATTCTTTTTTAGTTTGACCAGTGTTCAGCATGGCACAAATTGCGTTTACTGGAGACGGCCTTCCGTTGATCCAACTTTTTTTAACCGCACTCTTAAGCCAGAATATCCATCTGGCCGGTTATTCATTGACCGCACATCTTAATTGATAACTATGTCTGGATAGTATCATAAATATATCGAACGGCTCACATCATAATTATTATAAACACGATGCGGCTATGTAATTTAGCCAATCCGCTATTTAAGGTTTGTTATACTGAAACGCATGAAGAGCATAAAAACAGCGGAGTGGTTATGAATCTGACTAAAGAGTTTAAAATTCCTCAATCCACACTGACTGCATGGCAGGACCTGCTTGATCTGATGACCCTAAAGCTGATCGTCCCGGTCGCATTGATTATGAAAATCGAACTGCCGACCATCGAGGTATTCCTTTCCAGCCACTCTGAAGGCAACCCCTACAAACCCGGCGACTCCGAAAAATTGGAGTGTAGCGGGCTCTACTGCGAATATGTCTATAACAACAAACACTCCCTCAAGGTACCTAACGCACTTAAAGACCCTATCTGGGAGCATAACCCGGACATCAAGCTGGGCATGATCTCCTACTACGGTTTCCCGTTATTATGGCCGAACGGCGATGTCTTCGGCACCCTGTGCATCCTAGATACCAAAGAGAACCCGTTTGAAGAGGGTCATAAAGAAGCACTTGAAACCTTTCAGTCCTACATCAACCTGTACTTGGAACTGCATGCCTGCAGACAACTGGAGGTGGATCAAAGCAAATGCCTGGAGTTGGATGCAAAATGTTCACAGGCCTTTTCCAAAATCGAAGCCCTGCTACACCACACCTGATAAAAGAGTCGATATGAGTTCAATAAAAAAACTACAACTGCCCTCATCAACAATGACCACCTGGCAGGACCTACTCAACCTGATGACGCTGAAGATGGATGTGGCCGTCGCCATTATTGTGCGCTTTGATCCCAAAGAGATGGAGATTTTTGTTGCCAGCCAGTCTGACAAAAACCCATTTACGGCCGGGGACACAAAACCGCTTGATAGTGGCCTCTATTGCGAATATGTATTTGAACACCGAAAAGAGCTGCTTATTCCCAATGCTTTGAAAGACGATCTGTGGCGTGACAGCCCGGGCGCAGAGCTGGGACTGATCTCCTATCTGGGGCTGCCTCTATTATGGCCGAATGGTGAGGCATTTGGCACCATGTGCATGATGGACAACAAGGAAAATGCTTTTAATGCAGGTCATGAACAGACTCTAATGGCATTCAAAGAGTATATTGATCTTTATTTGGAGCTCTATAGCTGTAAACAGCTGGAAATGGAGCAGAGCACATGTCACCCAGTGGAGGTAAAATGCTCCCGCGCTCTGTCCAGTTTTGAAGCACTGCTACACAAACCGTAAGCGCGCTATTCTACTACTGTTGGTCAGAGTTTTTCCAGAGACACACCTGGCTCAACTACCTCTTCAACATCGCCGCACTACTTCTGTTTGTGCGGTTTCTTTACTTCATTTGGCAACCATTTAGCCAACTGTTCATCAAGCGGATCGACCGTAATTGGCGCGCTACTTGCCAGCAGTATCTGCAAAACCGCAGTGTGCATCTCGCTACAGTTTTTCAAATTGATTTTGCCTTTGGGATGCTCCAAAAACCATTCATGCAGGCTCTGCGCATCGTCCAGACTACAGCCTTGTGTAAAATAGGCCACATTGCCTTTATAAGTTATCGGCATTAGAACAACTCCCTCGGATTCAATACCAACAGCACCGAACCATCACCCAGCAAACCGGTACCGCCATAACAGTGCATGCCGGCCAGCACCCCTTCCAGCGGTTTAATAATCAGATCCATACCGCCGTGGAAATCATTGACAATCACACCAACCTCATCTCCGCGATGTTTAATCACCAGCAAGGCCACCTGGCCATCCCCGTCGGGTTCAATCGGCCGGTTCAATTCCAGCACATCACTCAAAGACAGCAATGGAATCGTCTGCTGACGCCAACTGAAGGTCGCGGTCTGCTTGATATACTGCACCTGAGACAGTGGCAGACGCATAGTTTCAATCACCGATTCGATCGGGAAACCATAATGCTGATCGTGGACACTGAAAGTCATAATTCGGGAAATGGCCACAGATAGAGGTAACGACAGAGTCACCGCGGTGCCTTCACCCGGCTCACTACTTAAAGAAACTCGGCCGCCCAGCTGATCCACCATATTGTTGACCACATCCAGGCCAACTCCGCGGCCGGAAATATCCGAAACCTGCCGTGCCGTGGTGACTCCGGCCATAAACACATACTGCACCACCTCATCATCCGTCAAGCTGGCAATTTTATCTTCCGGCAGATGGCCAAGAGAGGTGAGCTTGTCACGGATTTTCTGTGGATTAATACCACGCCCATCATCTTCAACTTCCAGATAGACGGTGTCACTGCTCTGCCAGGCTCGAATCGTCAACTGACCGGCTTCCGCTTTACCGAGCTGTGCCCGCTCCTCTGGCGACTCAATACCGTGGTCGATTGAGTTTCGTACCAGATGCTGCAGCGGCTCGAACAGCAGCTCAATGATATTCTTGTCGGCTTCAGTCTCTTCACCCTGCAGGCTTAACTCGACTTTTTTGTTCAACTCTCTGGAGAGATCACGTACCGCCCGCGGCATACGTTTGAAAATCTGCGAAACCGGCAGCATCCGTACCTGCATAATCGAGCGCTGCAGCGCTTCGGTAATATGTTCAAAGGTACTGAACTTCTCTTTGATCTCCTTGGACAGAGTAATATTTTTAAACTCCTCCTCGGCACGTTTGGCCAGATACGGCAGACTGTTTTTGGCCACAATCAGCTCGCCGACCAGATCCATCATCTGATCAATACGCTCCTGATCGATGGTCAAGGTGCGTGAAAGCTTCAGTTTACCTTTGTCCGGCTCCGCTTTGCCACTTGGAACGACCTCATCCGTTGGCTGAGCAGCCGACATCGGTTCCTGCTCAACCGCAACCTCATGCTCTTCACTTAGCAAACTGTTCAAGCATTCAATCAGCGGCCGGCTGTTATGCTGACTAATTGAGTCCTTAAGCGCCTCTTCAACCGCGGCAATCTGCTGCAGTTTCCCCAGAGACTTCATGGAGTTGGTGGTCACCAGCGCAGCCGATTTAATAATGCCCTGCCACAGCATCGGTTCACTCGGTACATTCAACAGCTCAATCTGCTGCTTAACCACATAGTCAAACGACTGCTGACGGCTCTTCAGCTCATGATTATTCGGCTCTTTGGATACCGGGGTTGTAACCGTTGGGTTGGTTACCGCATCTGCTTCACCACTCTGTTGCGGCTGCGATGCTGTCTGCTGTGTTGCACCCAGCAGTTGCATCTCAATCTGGCTTTTGACCGGATGCAGATACTTATTCAGTTGACTTTGGTCGGCGTCACTGACGGCGATAAACTTCAGCTGGCAGTTGAACACATCCATATCGTCCAGCTTCGCCCAGGGTGCGGACGGCTGGATGGCCATTTTTAACAGGCCTGGCAGCTTCTGCATATAATCGAAAGGGTCATCGCCGTCAAAGAAGCAGCGTGAGTTTGGAGTGTAACGCACAATCACCAGTTGCGAATCGCCGGCATCGGCAAATTTGAATAACTCATCCAGACTGTCCAACGCAAAGGCTTCCACCACCTCTTCAGCCAAACCTGGCTCCGCAGCCGCCGTTTCACTCACCGATGCGGCCGCTTGATCTTGTGGCTCTGCAGCTTGTTGCGTTACCGGTTCAGCAACCGCCTGCTCGGTTTCTGCAGGCTGTTCAGCCGCTTCGCCTTCAGTTCCGGCCTGACAATAGGCGCTGATGATTTTCAACAGTTCGGCACTGTCCAGTTCGGCATTCTCCGGAAAGCCCTCTCTGGCTTCGACAAAGTCCAGCCACTGACTCACCAGATCCAGAGCATCGAGCAGATAATCGATCATTTGCGAATCAATCTGCAACCGCTGTTGACGCACCAGATCGAGCATGTCTTCAGAACGGTGCATCAACTGGTTCATGGCGTCAAAATCGAACATCGCCGACGAACTCTTCAAAGTATGAGTCGAACGGAACACCGTATTCAGATTCTCCTCATCCTTAGGATTTTTCTCCAGTGCCAGCAGTGCCTTACTGGCCTTTTCCACCAGCTCGCGGCTCTCCGATAAAAATATTTCCAGCAATTCGTCCATTATTGGGCCTCACCAGTCAACAGTCTACTGTAACGTTCCAGCACATCTGGTTTAACAGGTTTATTCAGATAAAGATTAGCACCGACCAGCAGGGCTGCACGTGCATCACGCATCTCTGACTCGGTACTGATAATAATGGTAGGCACTCCGCCAAACCCCTGGTCATCCTGTCGCAATGTTTTCAAAAAGGCGTAGCCATCCATTTTTGGCATATTGACATCCACTAACAGTAAATCATATTCTTGGCAAAACACTTTTTCCAGCGCCTCATAACCATTAGCCGCCTCATCAACCTCAAAGCAGCCGATAGCTTCAAGTATCTTGCGGTGAAACAGGCGTGCCGTGGCAGCATCATCTACAATCAAAATCTTCTTCATAACTCACCCTAACGGCTTCTGATAAACAATCGCGTCGTTAAACTTGCGCACTTTGAACAGTGGCGAAATTCGGCTCATACTTTCCGAATGCCCCAAGCAGATAAAACCACCCGGTTTCAGAGCATCATACAAACTCTCCGCCGCCTGACGTCGTGAGTTATCATCAAAATAGATCAGTAGATTACGACAAAAAATCAAATCAAAGTTACGATAACGACTCATCGCCCGGTAATCAGCGACATTAATCGGTGTAAAATTGATCACCTCGCGAACCTCCTTTTTCAGCAGATAACGATTGGGATCCATCTTAACAAAATACCTCGCCAACACATCCTTGGGCATCTGTCCGACCGCGCGAGCGCCGTACTCGGCCTTTTTGGCCATATCCATGGCTTTAGTATCAATATCCGAGGCGATGACTTCTACATCGTAATTATTCAGCTCAGGCCAGTTCTCCAACAGATAGATGGCAATCGAATAGGGCTCCTCACCGGTCGAACAGGGCACTGACCAAATGCGGATTGGCTCACCTTGCCGGTGGTGTTTGAGCACCTCTGGTAACATAGAGCTGACCATCGATTTAAACTGATACTCTTCACGGAAAAAGAAGGTCTCATTCACCGTCATCAGATTGACGACACTCTGCAGCTCCTGACCATCGGTTTCAAAACGCAATTTGACAAAATAGTCACGAAAACCTTCGCTTTCGGTCGCCTTAATACGCTCAATCAGGCGTTTATCGACAAAATAGCGTTTCGAGTCATCGAAGTAGGTACCGGTTTTTCGGTAATAGAACTCGCGGAACTTGAGGAACTGCTCCTCGGTAATGGCAAGAGAACTGGATGAACTGGCTTCTGTGCTCATGAAATATCGCCACGAATACGTTCAATTGCCATATCAACGGCAAATTGAATAAAGGAGTTGTTATCAAAACGCTCAGGCAGTTTTTCCAGCAGAGGAATCTGCTCCTCGGTACCAATCTCTGCCAGTACATCCACCGCAGTACCGCAGACATTGATATTCTCATCGTTCTCAACTACATCCTCCAGCCAGACATGCGCCATAGGATGGTGCAGGTTGGAAAGCACATTGATTGCAAAGATGCGCACATCGGAATCGTTATCTTCCAGCATCAGCTGCATATAAGGGCCGACATCATCCGGTAGCTGCTGCAGCGCCTCAACCGCATGATTTCTCAAAGCGGCATCTTCGCTGCGCAGAAACGGCATCATGCCCTCAACCGCCTGCTGACCGCCCATACGAATCAATGAAGTGAAGATCGCTTCGACTACCGCCGGATCCTCTTCACTGTGCAACAGGTTACACAGCGCATCTGCCGCATCCTCATGCTTACCCAGATCAAGCGCCGCCCGACGGCGACGATTCGCTAACGGATCATTCAACTGCTCGAGCAACTGCGGCAAACTGCGCTCCTGCAATCGTTTCTCTTCAGTCGAAGCCTGTTGCGGCTTTTTGGCTTTCAAAAAACCCATCTTATCACCCTTTTTAAAACTTCCATGCGCTCAGCAGATGCAATAAATCAACGAACCCAAGCGATCAGTTTATCTGCGACCTGATCAACCGGCAGTACCGCTTTGGCCCCTCTGTTTTCAATCAGCACAGCCGACATACCGAACACCACACAACTCTCTTCCGACTCGGCGATGGTTCTGCCGCCTTTTTTAAGCAAAGAGGTCATGCTGGCGGCACCATCATAGCCCATACCGGTCAGCAAGACCCCAATGACATTCTTCGGGTCGTAGTGACGCATTGCACTGTTGACCATCAAATCCACTGAAGGGTGCCACAGATAATCTTTGTGCTCTGGACGCGGCGTCATATACATACCTTTGCTGCGCTTACTAAAGGTCAGGTCGCCCCCCCCCTTGGCAATGTAAATATGACCTTTACATACCTGCATCGGTCTACTGACCTCCACCACCTTAAGCGCTGACATCGAATCCATGCGATCAGCAAAAGGCGCGGTAAAGCTCGCCGGCATATGCTGGGCAACCACCACCGGCCACGGAAAGTCCACCGGTAAAAACGGCAGGATCTCTTCCAGCGCCCTAGGACCGCCGGTTGACACCCCGATCAACACTACCTTCTCGTCCTGATCAGAACCCCGCTTTTTGGCAGGCCGGGCCTGACTGGCCTTGAACTCACGCTTAATCTTTTTACTCAGGCGCTCACTCTTATCACGCAGATGTGCCCGTGCCGCCGAACGGATCTTAGTTACCAGCTCCTGCTCAATCAGCGTCAAACTGACCGAAATGGTGCCGCCCGGTTTGGTGACAAAATCCACCGCCCCCAGCGCCAGTGATTCCAGTGTTGCCATCGCCCCCTGCTCGGTCAGCGAGGAGACCATGACTACCGGCGTCGGCCGTTCCACCATGATATAACTCAAGGCAGTCAGACCATCCATTACCGGCATATTGATATCCAGCGCGATCACATCCGGCTCAAAACGGTGTAACTCTTCCACCGCCTGCTTGCCATCCTTGCAGGTCTTGAGTTCAAAGTCACCTTCCGCCTCGAAAATCCGTCGCATATGCTTGCGCACCAGCGCCGAATCATCGACGATCAAGAGCTTTATCATACCTTTCCAGTCGTTTACCTAGTCGTTCATCACTTCAGTCAAAGCATGGACTTCGTGTGTTTCCAGCAACTGCTCTGGATTGAGCAGCATAATCATCCGATCCTGCTCTTCCAGATTGGCCACGCGCGGAATCAGATCACCATCCTCTTCAGTCAGGCCTGGAAGCATTTTGATGACCGATTCCGGCACACGCAATACTTCCACTACCGAATCGACAATAAAACCGGTACGCATCTCGTCAATTTTGAACACCATAATACGCTGGCGATCATTACCCTCCATATGCGGCAAACCCAGACGGCGTCTCTCGTCAATCACCGGCAACACACTGCCGCGCAGATTGATAATACCCTCAATAAACTCTGGTGCTTTGGGCACATGAGTTAACTGCTCCGGAACCCGAACAATCTCTTTTACCGATGCAATCGGCACACCATACTCTTCATCCTGAATACGAAACACCACCAGCTGCTCTTCAGCCGTATTGGTTTCCTCTGCAACCGTTTCAGCCATAGGTAATTCCTCTTTTGCCATCTCTGCCGTTTTCACTGCGTCCTGGACAATCTCACTGGAAAACATTTTCTCAACCGACAAAATCGACACCAGCCGTTGACCCTCATCGATACGGCAGATCGCACTGATCTCCTGCATATTGGCATCGCGCTGCAACAACAGCGGCACATCCTCAATATCGCTCTGTAGCACACGCAACACCTCTTTTACAGAGTCTGTCACCACGCCGACCCGCAATGTCTCGCCATCGACATCAAAGGCCACCACCACAATGCGATGATGCTCATCCAGCGCTTGCGTTTCAGAGAGTCGGAACAGCTGTCTAAGGCTGATTAGCGGCAACAGCTGCTCTCGCAGATTGACCACCCCCAGCACATGTTCCGGCGCTTTGGGGATATGAATAATATGCTCAGGAACCTGAACAATCTCTTTGACATTTTCTATCGGGATGGCGTACTCCTGCTCCTCCAGACCGAAACTGACCAGCTGCTGTTCAGTTTCAACCTCCTGAGCTTCCGATTCCTCCAGCTTGACCGCCTTGGACTCTGACTCCAGGTGCTCTTTGGCTTTGGTCAGCATAGCCGACATCTCTGTCTGCAGCACCTTGTCAAAGTCGAGCAGCATCAGCATATCAAAGCCTTCAGTGTCCTTGATAATGCCCTGAAGAAAATCACTGTCAACCGACGTCTCAATCGAGTGACCGGCTTCAATATTATCCGGCTTAACCGCAATCACCTTGGTGACCCGATCCACCAGAAAACCGACCAGATGCTGATCAGACTTAATAATTAGCACACGATTAGCTTCACTGTAGTCTTGATCCTCAAAACCGAAGACCCGGCGCAGATTGACCACCGGCAAAACCTGACCACGTAAATTAATCAAACCTTCAAGTGCCGGCGGACTCAGAGGTACACTGATAATATTTGACAAACGGACGATTTCTTTCAGCGGACTCATCGAGATCGCAAAGGCCTCGTCCCCCACTTCAAAGGTCACATGCTGCTCGGTTTCAACATCCTCGAGTACATGCTCATCCTGTTGCAAGGCTTCTTCTACCATAATTTAATCCCTCGCAATCAAGCTATCAGGAGCTTTGTAATTCGTCAGCCAGAGAAGCGATCTCTTCAATGGCACCGGCCAAATCTTCCGTACCTTTAGACTGCTGCTCAGCGGCCACCGATGCCTGAGAGGCCGCCTGCTGCGCCTCTTCAGCGGTGGAGGCAATCTGATCGATCGCTTTTTTCACCTGAGTGATACCGGCAGAGATCTCTTCCGCACTGGTACTGATTTTCTTGTTACCGTCCAGCACAGCAGCCATATCCTCTTCCATGGTCACCAGATTGGTGGTAATGGCACGGGTTTTCTCTACCTCGGCGGTGGCCGCGGTACTGATCTCTTCAAGGTCGCGCCTGACTACAGAGATCTGATCCTGTACCGCCTTGACCGTATCTTTAATCAGGTCGGCGTTGTCGGAGGATTCCGATGCCAGGTTACGAATATCGGTGGAGACCACCACAAAACCTTTACCGAACTCACCGGCACGCGCCGCCTCAATCGAACCGCTGACCGCCAGCATACTGGTTTTGATGGCGATGGTATTGATGGAGTCAACAATCTTGTCGATTTTACGGGCGACAACCTCCAACGCATTGATCTGACCGGCACTCTGTTTGGTGTTACCCAAAGCCTCAATCACGCCGTCAATCAACTCATCCACCGCCAGCTTGTTCTCTGTCAGCAGTTGCGTCATCGCCTCACCTTTCTCCACCGCAACACCTGAGGTCGAACTTGCCATGTCGGCCGATTTTTCAATTTGTGCTATAGCCGCACTCGACTCTTCGGTTGCTGCTGACTGCTGGGTAGCACTGCGTAGAATCTGCGACAGAGCAGCAGAGATCTGTCCGGCAGCACGATTGACCTCCTGCACTGAAGACGACAACTCCTCAGCAGAGGCCGCCACATCCTCGGCACTCTTGGCGATATCGGTGCTGGAACGCAAATCATCCGACATATCGGCCAAATCCTGTGAGGCCTGTTCCGCTCCGGCTAAGGCCTCGGTCTGCTCCGCCAAAGTTCTCAAAGACTCTTCACAAGCCGAACTCTGCTCTTCCGCCGCCGAAGCAATATCTTCAGCACCTTTCTGTGACGCTTCGGCAGCGCGGTCTGCCTGCTCGGCAGCTGTCAGAATATTCTGCGCCCCTTCCTGAATCTCGATCAGATCAACACGAATCTGTTCCAGCTGTTCGGTAATGGTTTTACCCTTATCAACCTCACCCTTAATGGTTTCGGAAGCACTATTGATACCTTCGGCGATGACACCAACCTCCTGCTGAATCTGGGCGACCAGCTCACTGATCTCGGTAGCACTGTGCTCTGAGGTCTCGGCCAAAGCACGTACCTCATCAGCGACCACGGCAAAGCCTTTACCGTGCTGACCGGCACTGGCCGCCTCAATGGCTGCATTCAATGCCAGCAGATTGGTCTGATCGGCGATACGCACCACGGTTTTGACAATCTCACCAATATCGGTAGCGTGCTTTTCCAGCTCGGCCACCATGGCCACCGACGCCACCTGACGATCAGCGGAAACCGAGATCGCATCGACGGTCTTGCCAATTTCAGTGCTGACCAATTTAACCAGATCCTGCAGATTAGTGGTTTTACTCAGGGAGAGATCCGCCGCCTCTTTTTGCAGCAGGATATTACCAGCACTCTGGGTTACCGCCTGCAAAGACTCCTGCGAAGCACCGGCCGCTTCTTCTGCACCAGAAGAGATCTGATCCATCGAACGCTTCAACTCTTCAACCGCCGAGGCGGCCTCATTGATGCCGTTGGCCAGCTGCGTGGATGCGGCGGCAATGCGCTCCGACCCCTGCTGCTGTTTCGCCAGAGTTCTGGCTCGACGACGTTCTAATTCCGCTTCACGATGTGAAGCCCTGCTGGCAGCTACGCCCTTTGACGCAGCTTGCTGTTCATCACTACCCTCTGCTTTTTTAGCAGCCGATTTTTTTCCAGGTTCCTTTACAAGCGCCATTGATAGTCTCCCACCTTGATTATTTCGGATTACAGGTCTAACACCTAAAATGACCGTTCTATCCACTGGGTTAATTTAAATAAATCCTACTGAGTTTTTCCCACTCTCTGGAACCAGTATAGTAGCTCATGCAACCCTGTGCCATTAATAGTTTTTATCACCAGTATGCGTACTTTTATCAGGCGATACAATCTCCCCCTGTTTGATGAATTTCTTAGGGCATTACTATCTTTTTTTATAACAACTGAGCTAGAATTTGGTTTAATGAACTAGAACACTGGTTGGACTTTGTTTGTATTTAGCAGGCATATTATTTCAATTCCGCTACTACAGACATCGGCAAAACCACCCTGAACATATTAAACCGAGCAATGTAGATGACCGACCTTAACTCATTAAGCATCCTGATTATCGATGACAGCCGCCTGTCCCGAGTGGCTCTTAAAAACCATATTCATAAGCTCTACCCGGACTGCCAGACCGATGAGGCGGCTGATGCCGATCAGGCTCTGGAGATGGCTGCTGCAAACAGCTACGATATTTTTACCGTGGATATCAATATGCCGGGCATGGACGGCCTTGAACTGGCTCCACTGCTCAGGGAAAAAAATTCGCAGGCTAAACTCATCTTCCTGACTGCCAATGTACAGGACGCGACCCGTGAGGCGATTGAAGCCATGGGCGCCGGCTTTGTACAGAAACCGATTAAACCCGATATCGTGGAACAACTGGCAACAGCTTACGAGGCCTTATAATGATCGAACTCTCTGCTGATGAACACGACGCCCTGCTTGAGGTATTCAATATTGCGGTAGGCTCCTCCGCGCAGACCCTGAGCCAGATGGTGAATGATGAGATCACCTTGAAGGTGCCCTCTTTCGAGTTCGTCAATATCGAAGACCTGGAACAGCGAGCTCCCAACAGCGCCAACAAACAGGTGTGTGCGGTCACTGAACATACCAGCGGCTCTTTCGAGGCCGACGCCATCTTGATGTTTGAAGAGGACAATGCAATCCAAGTGGTGCAGTCAATGATGCAGGAGGAGGGTTTCAGTGAACAGATTCCGCTGGAAGAGTTTTCCGAGATTCAACAGGAGGCGATGACCGAGATCGGCAATGTGGTTTTGAATGCCTGTATGGGCAGTATCGCCAACCTGTTCCAAAGCAAATTCAAACTCTCCGCTCCACGCTACAATATCAGCTCCTATGATGAGCTGTTCAACTCCTATGACTCAGGTGACAATCTGGTTCTGCTACTGTTGATCGATTTTGGTCTGCGTCGTCAGGATATAGAGGGGCACCTCGCATTTTTGATGGATCTACCGGCGATGGAGGAGCTGAAAAAAAATGTCCAAACCCTTTTGGAGAGCTACGGAAGCTAACACTGAACTTATTAACACAGCCTATCACGGATAGCTAACAGAGAGATGCCATGACGACGACCCTACCGCCGCCTTTGATGTCTGAAGCCCTGAATGATTCGGGTACCGGCATTATTATCCTTGACCAGCAGCAGACCATCCTGCTGTGGAACAGTCAGATCGCGCACCACGCTCATACTCAGGCCGAACATGCGATTGGCAAAGGTTTTCTGGAGCTGTTTCCCGAGCTGGAAAACAGCCGCCTGCACCTGGCAATCGAGGCCTGCATTGAGCAGGGCCATCCGGCGGTGCTGTCGCAAACACTCAACAAACAGCTGCTGCCACTGTATATTTCGGATCCGACTGCGACTGAAAAAAAACCGATGCACCAGCAGGTTAATGTCATTCCTCTGTCTGACCAATCCGAGCAGTTCCACTGCATGCTGCAGGTATTCAACCTGACCGCCAGCTATAAACGTGAACACTACATCCGTTCACGGGAGCAGGAGTACCGCGCTCTGTTTGAACTGGCGGCAACCGGAAATGCCGAAATCATCTTAGCAAGTGGCCAGTTTAAAAGGGTCAATCGCAAGCTGTGTGAGATCAGCGGCTATGCGGCCGAAGAGCTGTTACAGATGCACATCCAGGATCTGATTTATAAAGACAGCGAGATAGACTCCCGACAGATGTTGAGTCAGGTTGAACACTGCGACAGCCATGACAGTGAAGCCAGCGGTGAATTCCAGTTTCAAACCAAAAAAGGCAATGTCATCTGGTGCTCGGTCAGCATCTGCTATCAGGGGATAAAACAGCAGAACACTAAAGACCCGCAGACCATGGTCGCCATTATCTCGATACAGGACATCACCGAACACAAGCACTATGAGCAGAAGCTGAAGCAGGCTAAATTGGCTGCCGAAGCCAATAACCAGGCAAAAAGCACCTTCCTCTCCAATATGAGCCATGAGCTGCGCACTCCGCTGAACGCCATTCTCGGTTTTGCGGAACTGATGTCCAAAGACCCGACCCTGAATGAGGAGCACAAGAAGTTCCTTGATATCATTAACCGCAGCGGTAAAAGTCTGCTGCGACTGATCAACGATGTACTAGAGATCTCGCGCATCGAGACCGGTAAACTGGTCTATCAGGAGACCACCTTCAGCCTGGAAGAGATGCTCGACACCCTTGAGCACATGTTTCAGCTTAAGGCGGAGCACAAAGGTTTGAGCTTTGAGACCACTGTCATCGGCGATATCGGCGACTGGAAAAAGGGCGATGAGGGCCATCTGAACGAGATCCTGATCAATCTGATTGGTAATGCCATCAAATACACCGAAAAAGGCGATGTTATGCTGATGGTGACCGCTGAGGAACACAACAAGATCCTGTTTGAGGTGATTGATACCGGACCGGGTATACCTGACAAGGACAAAGAGCTGATTTTTGACGCCTTCTACCAGACCGAAAAAGGCATCGCTCAAGGCGAGGGAACCGGTTTAGGCCTGGCAATTTGTCAGGAGTACATCGCCCTGATGCACAGTGATATCAAAATCAAAGACAACCCTGCCGGCGGTAGTAACTTCAATTTCACTATCAAGCTTGAGCCGACCGCCTCACTCAGAAAGAAAGCGGTTGAGGAGCATGAAGTGCTTGGCTTGTCTGACACCGAAAACCCACCACGCATTCTGATTGTTGAGGACAAACCGGATAACCAGCAGCTGATTTTCTCAATGCTGGAAAAAGTTGGCTTTAATCTGCAGGTGAGTAACAATGGCGTTGAAGCGATTGAGGCATTCAAAAAATGGCATCCGGACCTGATTCTGATGGATATCAAAATGCCGGTAATGGACGGAATTGAAGCCACCAAACAGATACGCCAGCTGGAGGGCGGTAAAGAGGTGAAGATCCTCGCCTTTACCGCCTCAGTATTCCAAGAAGATCATAAACCGGTAATTGATGCCGGTTGTGACGGCATCATTAACAAACCGGTGAAGAGCGATCTTATGCTGAGAAGGCTCAAGGATTTTCTCAATATCGACTACAAATACAAAGCCGATGCCATGGGCAAAGCCGACAGCGCCCTGCCGGACATGTCGCAATTGAGCCAACAAGAACTCGAACAGCTGCATGAGATTCTGCTTACCGGGGAGACTAAAGCTATTACCGTGATTATCGACGCCATTGCCAATGAGCACGCTGAAATCAGCACACCGCTCAAAGAGCTGGCCCTGACCTTCCAGTATCCGCTACTGCTCAAACTGTGTGAAAAACAGCTTGGCAACGCAACCGACTAAATCCTTGCAGCAACAGCTAGCGGTTGCTGTATTATCATTAATTGAATCAGGCCAAGAGCTAATTTGAGGTATAAAATAGGCTTGAAAAATAGAGCTGAATAGCTCTTGGTGGTGACAGACTAGAAAATCAACAAATGGAGCGCTTGCTGCAATCTGTTGCTACCAACGATGTTAATCCTGATCGATAAATTTAAAGCCTTTTTCTTTGAAAACCTTGATACAGGCAT
>CAZNML010000006.1:38497-48056 GCA_964574275.1 uncultured Thiosulfatimonas sp.
TAATCCTGATCGATAAATTTAAAGCCTTTTTCTTTGAAAACCTTGATACAGGCATCCACCGCCTGCCCATCAAACAACATCCCCTTGCCCTGCTCAATAATCCGCAATCCCTTATCAATACCCAAAGCAACGCGGTAAGGGCGATGGTTACAAATCGCTTCAACCACATCCGCCACGGCGACAATTCTGGACTCCTGACGAATCTCATCGCCCTTGAGGCCGTAAGGGTAGCCGGAACCGTCCAGACGCTCATGGTGCTGCAGAATAACATCAAGAATCGGCCATGGAAACTCTACATCCTTGAGAATCTCATAGCCCTGCTGCGGGTGGGTTTTAATCAACTCGAACTCAATATCGGTCAATTTTCTCGGCGTATTCAGAATCTCAGCAGGAACATGGATTTTACCGATGTCGTGAATACTGGCACCAAGGCGAATGGCGGTCACCTCTTCCTCACTCAACCCCATCTCGGTCGCAATCGCCACCGATAGCAGCGCCACATTACGCTGGTGCCCGGCGGTGTAAGGATCTCTCTTTTCCAGCGTACTGGAGACCGCATCAATGGTCTGCTCAAGAGCTAGCTGAAGCTGCCTCTCTTTTTTAACCAGCTCTTGTGTTCTTTTCTCTACCTCGACTTCCAGATAATCGCGAGAAGCTTCCAGTTTCTTCTGGGTTCGTGACAGCTCAATATGGGTACTGACCCTGGCCAAAACCTCCTCTTTCTGGAACGGTTTATTGATGTAGTCCACCCCTCCGGATTTAAAGGCGTTAATCTTGTCCTGGGTCTCACTCAAGGCACTAATAAAGATAATCGGAATATCCTTGATCTCATCACGCTCTTTGAT
The DNA here is from genome assembly GCA_964574275.1 of uncultured Thiosulfatimonas sp. Classification (GTDB taxonomy): domain Bacteria; phylum Pseudomonadota; class Gammaproteobacteria; order Thiomicrospirales; family Thiomicrospiraceae; genus Thiomicrorhabdus. Next base: position 39,343 of record CAZNML010000006.1, read on the forward strand.
CGCCTTACAGACCTCATAGCCGTTCATCTCCGGCATAATAATATCCAGCAGAATCAGATCTGGGCGGATGGTCTGCAGCTGCTGCAAAGCAAACTCACCATTCGGTGAAGCATAGACATGGTAGCCGATATCATTCAACAACTCCGATAGCACCGACAGGTTCTCCGGTATGTCATCAACGATAAGGATTTTTCCCAAACTTTGCGTCTCTGTTTTGGCCATTTCGCTATTCCAAAAAAATGGTTAATCTAATATAGATTCTATATGAACAAACCGCGAGTTACTAGATTTGTTTTACTTCATCATGGCTACCCGTTCAAGTCCCATAGAGCGCTTGAATAGAGCAAGTTCAGTTTATTCAAAAAGTTTACCAACCAACCGGCTTTAGCAGAGCGGCTAATCGATAATAAAAAAGTAACGTCGAGTTATTAGAGTGCCAGCTTCACCCCACAAAAAAATTTGAATTAAGGGCCAAAGCAAGATTTGGAATGGCACGCTCGGAGGGACTCGAACCCCCAACACGGCCTCCGGAGGGCCGAGTTATATCCAGTTTAACTACGAGCGCACTGTGTGAACGCCCGTATTATAAGACGTTTAAAGCTTTTACAGCAAGGTTTAAAAAAACACTACAAACTGTGGAAGCTAAGTTTTGTCTCTGATGCGCTAAAAACCCAGCTTACTCTCAATTTCTGCAATTTAGTTTGCCGTTACCCTATTCACAACTGCAAACCCGGTTTTTTCCCGTTGTTTTAGCTTGGTATAGTGCACTATCGGCTTTATCAATTGATTCAATAACCGTTTGCTGTTTATGCAATCTAGAAACACCAAAACTGGCAGTTTTATGGCCTGCATAAGAGAACTCTTTCTGCAACACTTTTTGACGTAGCAGTTCGGCAGCTGCTAAAGCATGCTCCAATGAGGTTTGCGGCATCACTACCAGAAACTCCTCTCCGCCCCAGCGCCCAACGATATCGGTATTGCGAGTATGGCGCTCAATTAGACTACTGATCTCTTTCAACACCTCATCACCGGCATTATGACCGTAAGTGTCATTGACCTTTTTAAAATCATCAAGGTCAATCATCACCAGGGCACAATCATTATGGTAACGATCCAGCATATACTGCTGCTCCTGCAAAACCTTGTTCATTCTGACCCGGTTACATAGCCCGGTAAGCGCATCGGTGGTTGCGGTACGGGTTAACTCCTCTATCAGATGAAGATTATCATCACGCAATTTAAACGACTTATAAGCAAACTCAATCGAGTCAAGCACCGGCTTAAACGCTTCAACCCACTTCTCCTGTGCTATCTCCGATTTGATACCCATAAATAGCAGAGAAGAGTGGTTTTTTTCCATCGGGTTATAGACCCGCATCACCAGTAGAAAATCGATACTATCCAGGTCGCCGTCCTGCTCAACCAGGTCAGCAGCAACCGTAAAAATAGCTGGCTGAGCAGGGTGACTCTGTATGTAGTTCTCAGTCAACTTCTTCAGACGCTGATAGAGTTCCCGATGATCCTGTGTGCCATTACAAGCATAATCCACTTCGGCTGGCTCAGACAGGATTTGGCGTAATTTGATGAGAAAACTCTGATAGTCGTCGGTATGGGCAGAGATTTGAGCAACATTGGCTTTAACATTTGCCATGGCTTTTAAAAAGCGCTCCTCTGCCAGCAAGGCGGCAATCTGTTCAGCCGACTTTTTAAAGAAATCCAAGGTACGCAGTTCGCAAAAGGTCTGCACAAACTCGCCGTTATCATCGTATCTGGAGGTGCCGTTTAACACCACCTCTTCCACCACATTATCCTTGCGGCGCACTCGAAGTGGCACATTATCAACAAAGCCATAATCTTTCAGGTGAGGAAAATTCTTAACGACCTTGGGCAGGCTGTCCTCAGACAGAAAGTCCTTAAAATGATGACCGACTACCTCTTCACGCTGATAACCGGTCTCTTCTAGCCACTTTGGACTCACATCAATAATATGCCCGTCCTTATCCAGAGACTGCACCATCTCACTGAGGCTATTAAGATCCATGGCATGATGGCGCTTCATCTTGAACACCTGAACTCTCCTTGAGATTGAATTTCTTAACAGTTTCACTATAACACTGTTTTTTATAAGGCGTAGTCGAATTAGCACTAATACGCAATTTAAATTTGCTATTCAAACCCGCAGAAATGAATCCAAAATTGAAGCGCATAGTCCTGCACTAAACAGGCCTGTTTGGTTTATTCGATCAGCATAGCGCTATTTCGATTAACCGCCTCTTGTGCAAACCCCAGATCGGAGCTGAATTCGGCATAGACGGTATAGAGTATTTGCCCCTGTTTGACCTCGTCACCTAACCGAATATGCAGATCAATACCCGCGCCTTTATCTTTCGGTGCACCCGCCAGACTGGCAATGCGTGCCAGCTGCAGGTTATCAATACTGTTAAGCTTTCCAGCATGCTGAGCTGTCACCTCAAAACTCAACTTGCCAAGTGCGGGTTGCCTGCCGCGGCCGCCCTGAGCTTCAACAATCTGTTTGAAACGCTCCAACGCACGCCCGGAATCGAGAATATCTCGTGCAATCGAGTAGCCCTGCCCCCCTCTGACATCGGGGTCAAACTCCAGAATTCGCCCGGCAAGCTGCAGGGATTTCTCTCTTAAACTCTGTGGCGCGGCGGGATCATTTTCCAGAACCTGCAATACATCTCGTGCTTCCAAAACAGGACCGATGCCGCGACCGATCGGCTGACGGCCATCGGTCACCACTACCTCCAGCTCCAACCCCATATTGTCACCCACATATTCAAACAGTTTACGCAATTTCATCGCCGCAGCCTGCGAGCGAACTTTTGCTGTCGGCCCAACTGGAATATCAATCAGTAGGTGAGTGGCGCCCGCCGCCACTTTTTTCGATAGAATGGAGGCCACCATCTGCCCGGGCGAGTCCATTGCTAACGGCCGCTCAACCGCAATTAACAGATCATCCACCGGAGCCAGTTTGGCAGTGCCGCCCCAGGCCAGACAGCCTCTGAGTTGCCGTACAATTTTCTGCAACTGACGAATGCTTAACTCAACATGACTTAACACCTCCATGGTATCTGCTGTTCCCGCCGGAGAGGTGATGGCCCGGCTGGAAGTTTTAGGCATAAACAGGCCATGTGCTGCCACAATCGGTACAATCAACATACTGGTACGATTTCCCGGAATCCCGCCAATGCAGTGCTTATCCACCACCAGAGACTCATCCCAGTGCATCCTTTCACCAGTATTGACCATCGCCTGCGACAGAAACAGTACCTCATCACGGCTCATGCCGCTCTCTGCACAGGCCACCAGATAGGCGCTGACCTCAATATTGGAATAGTGGTTATTGGCAATGTCGGTGATAATGGCCAGGTACTGATTATAATTGAGGGAGTCACCGGCAATTTTACGGTGCACATGAGAGAAGGATTCAGGTTGTGTGGCAGGTCGGATACGTACCGCCGCCCCCTCAGATAGGCCAAACTGTTCAAATACCTGCTCACTTAAACCCAGCTCTCCCGGCGCGACAATCGTGTCATCATCCACCACATTAAGAATCGCCACCACAGACTGGCCGTTTTCAGTGGAATCAACCTCAATTTTATTCAGTGCCTGAAAGCCCTCACTCTGATAGATCTCACAGTTACGGTGCAGATAGGCAACATTCTCTTTGTAGGTATCGATGGCGATACTGCGCAGTTTTAAGGTGGCCATACAACAGCTTTCCATTTAACATTTCGGGTGCATTCAATATACCTGTTAGATGATAGATAGCAAACCCCAAATCGTTAATTTGCAAGACAATAACCGACCCCAATGGCTGAAAACGATCGTTATAAAAGCCCCAATATAATCATAAATACTTTCTATTGTATTTTATAAATTTTATTTATTAAAATGACACGTATCTTATTGGAAGAGACTGTTCATGCGTCACTCAAAGCTCCACCTGTTCATCGCTCTGCTGAGCCTGCCCTGGGTTCTATTCTGGGCCTATCAGAATTTTCAACAACCGCTGATTTTAACCCTCACCCTGTTTATTATCGGTGGCCTGTTAGGGGCAAGTTTGAACTATTTTCAATATGGCTTTAGCAGCAGCTTTCGCTCCATGATTCTGGAAAAGCGCACCGCTGGGATGCGTGCCATTATCTGGCTGCTGGGGATTGCCATTGTGCTGTTTGCGCCGCTACTGGCACTACAGAGCTGGCAGGATCAGAGCTTTACCGGTTTTATTCGACCGCTGAGTTTGGCGATTCCGATTGGCGCCTTTATTTTTGGTATCGGTATGCAGATTGGTTGTGGCTGCACCTCTGGCACCCTGAACCGTGTCGGCCAGATGCAGGCACTCTCCGTTACCACTCTGTTCTTTATGGTGGTTGGCGGCACCTTGGCGGCTTATACCTTTGAAGACTGGAGCCGTCTGCCGGCGCTTGAGCCGATCGCTTTTCAGCGTCAATTTGGCTGGGTGCTGGGACTGTTTATACAGATCGCCATTCTGGCAGGCCTGTACGCTTACCTGAAACGTCTGGAGCAGCGTCATCACGGCAGTGATTATCAGATTCTATTCCGCGCCCAGCGCAGCAACTACTACAGCCACCCCTTTCTGCTGGCTGCCATCGGCTTAGCTATCCTCAATGCCAGCTTGCTGTTCATCTCCGGCTCTCCGTGGTCGATCAGCTCGATCTTCCCTTACTGGGGCAGCCGCCTGATTGATCTGTTCGGACTGCCGTTTGACTGGAGCTTCTGGGAGTACAGCATGGAGAACGCCACCAGAATGAATCAAGGTGTATTGGAAAACACGGTGAGTTTAACCACTATGGGCGTGATCTTTGGCGCTTTAGTGGTGTCGCTACTCCGGCCTCGGATCAAGGTTTCCATCACCCCCAACCGCCTGTTCGGCAGCGTATTTGGCGGCATCATTATGGGTTATGGTGCGGTAATGGCCTCCGGCTGCAATATCGGTGCCTTCTTCAGCGGCATCGCTTCCGGCAGTCTCCACGGCTGGGTCTGGTTTGTGTTTGCGCTATTAGGAAACATTCTGGGACTGATGGTTCGCAAACGCCTGATTTAGCCAACTGGCTTTCAGGCCTGACGGTTTCAGTTTAACTGTTTGACGCTGTCTCCGGCTGAATGCGTCCGGCCAACAAGCCAGCCAATAACACAAATGCGGCAGCAATAAACAGACAGGCCTCCATGCCGGCGACCTGATAGACATAACCCGACAGCACTGTTCCGGCCAAACGGCCACCGGCATTCGCCATATAGTAGAAACCGACATCCTTTGAAGTGCCATCGGCATCGGCATAGGAGACAATCAGGTAGGAGTGCACCGCCGAGTTCAATGCAAACAGCACACCAAATACAATCAAACCGATTAGTAGAATCCACTGCGGCTGATAGCTGAGCGTTAAGCCCATCACTGCCGGTACTGCGGCCAAGGCAAACGCCAATAGCATGGCGGTTCGACTGCTTGGACTGTTTACTTTGAGCGTCGATTCTTTTTTCAAACCGGTAATCTTCGGTGCACTGGCTTGAATAATGCCGTAGCCGATAATCCACAAGGCCATATAAGCGCCAATTTCAGTATGCTGCCAACCCAATACACTGGCCAGATAGACCGGCAACGCCACCACAAACCAGACATCACGCGCACCAAACAGAAAGAAGCGTGCCGCCGACAGTCCGTTCACCGCCGGACTCTTGGAAAACATCTCACTGAACTTGGGTTTATTGTTCGCCTTGCCTAAAGAGGCATCCAAAAACAGGGTGGAGACAAACAGCGCGACAATCAGCAGGCCTGCCAGAATAAAGAGCGCATCTGTAAAACCGACCGTCGACAGCAGAAACGCACCTAAAAAGAACCCCACCCCTTTCAGGGCATTTTTGGAACCGGTTAATAACGCAACCCAGCGATATAGTGCACCATCCGCATCGGACGCCAGACTTTTGATACTGCTCTTGGCACTCATCTTATTCAGGTCTTTGGCAATGCCGGAGATCGCCTGCGCCACCATCACATAAAGCACCGTGAGCCACTCCGGATTGACCGTCAGCATCAGCAGCGCACTGATTTGCAGCGCCAGACCGATATCCATGGTCAGCTTCAACCCCATTTTGGCACCGAGCCAGCCACCAATTAAATTGGTGACTATGCCAAAAAACTCATAGAACAGGAACAGCATGGCAATCTCTAACGGACTGTAGCCCAGCTGGTAGAAGAACAGCAGCACCAACATACGCAAAGCGCCATCGGTCAGGGTAAACGCCCAGTAGTTAGCAGTGACAATACTGTATTGTTGAATCGCATTCATGGTTCTCAAACCCTAAAATAAGCAGGCCTGATCATTTAGCAAACAATCAGGCCTGTTAAAAACTCGTTAACTATTGTGTTTGATTAAGCTTGCCGACTTTCAGTGCCAGCTCCATCATTCTGGCCACATAGCCCATCTCATTGTCATACCAGGCCAGCACCTTTAACTGTGTCCCCCCGACAACCATTGTCGACGGCGCATCAATCACTGACGAGCACAGCTCGCCCTCGTAATCGACCGAAACCAGCGGACGCTCCTCATAACCTAAAATATCTTTCAACTCATTTTCGGAGGCCGCTTTAAACAGCGCATTAATCTCCTCGATGCTCACCTCACGCTCCATCTCCAATACCAGGTCGGTTAAAGAGGCGTTCATTAGCGGCACACGCACCGCCAAACCATTAAGACGGCCGTTCAGCTCCGGAAAGATGGTGCCAATCGCTTTAGCCGATCCCGTGGTAGTCGGAATCAGTGACTCGAAACCGGCGCGGGCACGACGCAGATCTTTATGACCGTGGTCCACCACCTTTTGAGTATTGGTGCGGTCATGCATAGTGGTAATCATGCCATGCTTAATGCCGACCTTCTCATGCAGCACCTTAATCACCGGCGCAATGCAGTTGGTGGTGCAGGAAGCGGCAGTAATAATCGGGTCCTGACCGGCTTCAAATAACGCATCATTCATGCCCATGACGATATTCTTAATGCCCTCTTTCATTCGTGCGGCAACAATTACCTGTTTAACACCATCATTCAGATAGGGCTGCAGCGATTCCCGCGTACGGAACGCACCAGTGGCCTCGATGACCACATCAACCTCCAGTGCGCCCCACGGGGTATCGGCGATATTCTTATTCTGCGAATAACTAATCACCTGCTCGCCCACCAGGATTTGATCATCCTGCTCTGTGGCTTGATGCTGCCAGCGACCATGTGCCGAGTCAAAGTTAAGCAGGTGCGCCGAACCATAGGCGTCGGTGGCGATCTCATTAATATGCACGATCTCAATATCAGGCCAGTCAAACGCGACTCTCATTGCCAAGCGCCCCATACGTCCAAAACCATTAATCGCTACTTTTACCGTCATCGTTTACTCTCTTCTCTATGCACTTAATTCGGTCGCCATTTAAACAAATTCAAATGACACTCAGGTGACAGCCAACCAACTTAAGGCTGCAACCACTGTTCAATCTGCTGCTTGCTGGGAATGCTGCCCGAGTGTTTGACCTGCTCTTCAATCACCACCGCTGGGGTCGACATCACCCCATAGGCGGCAATTTCCGCAAAGTCTTCAACCTTCAACAGCTGAATAGACACCCCTTGCTCTTCAGCAACCTGCGCAATCAGTTTGGCGGTGCTATCGCAGTTTGCACAGCCCGAGCCCAATACCTTAATCACCCGGCCTGATGGTTGTGTGCTCTGAGTGTCTGCGCCACAACAGCCCGCTCCCTTACTCTCATTAGAGCAACAGTTGTCAGCCGTTTTCTGATCGTCACAGCAGGCTTTGCTGTCTGACTCCGAGCCACAGCAGCCACTTTTGTTGCTGTCATCTGCACAGCAGTCTGCTGCCGATGTTGAACAACAGCTGTTTTTGTCATTATCACTGCAGCAATCGGTTTTTTGGGCATCGCTGTCACAGGCAACCCCACAGGCGACACACTCCCCTTTGGCATTTTTAAACATCGGGCAGAATCCGCTAAATGAGGCCTGCAAAGCATTAATCGCCATGGCAATAATCAACCATAAAAAAGAGATTTCACTTAAATCAACCTGCCCGATAAAGTGCGAGATGACTAATAACACAACTACCAAGCCAGCAAAGATTCGTAACGGACGATTGCCTTTGACAACACTGCTCATCTTTCTACTCCTTATTACTCAAAACGGAGCCTGAATACTCAGGCATACAAAAAATTAAAACCGTAACCGACCAAAATAAACGCCAGCGTCAACACCCCGACAAACACCGCCAAAGCCGGCCAACGAATCACCCTTCTTAAAATCAACAACTCCGGCAGGGACAGAGCGGCAATACTCATCATCAATGCCAGACTGGTGCCCAAAGGCACCCCTTTATGCAGCATCGCCTCAATCACCGGAATCACTCCGGTGGCATTTGAGTACAACGGAATCCCCAACAACACCGCAGCCGGCACACTCCACCAGTCAGAACCATCAGCCAGATAGTCGCTGATCCACTTCTCCGGTACATAACCATGAAACAGCGCACCGACACCGACGCCGATCAATACCCACAGCCAAATACGTTTGACAATGACCTTGACCTCATTACTGGCAAAGTCATGCCGGCATCTTCGGCTGTCACCAATACCGAAGCATACAGTGTCGATACCACCGCGGTCGCAACCATCACTTTAGACG
>CAZNML010000007.1:0-20057 GCA_964574275.1 uncultured Thiosulfatimonas sp.
GATGCTGTTATCTGCGGAAGCTGCAGCCCAGATGTCACCAAATGTAGTGCTACCGATTTGTGTTGATTCATCGAAAAAACCAGATAGTGTATAGAAGTTCATTGTTGGATCATTTGGGTTTTCTACTGCACTTGGAGCTGTTTCACTAGACCATTCAGCAATAATGTAATCATCCATTTTGAAGGTGATGATTTCATTCTCCCAGTCATAGTCACCTGCGGCTTCAATTCCTAAAGTAATTCCGCTTAAAGGCCCAAAACTTGATAAGTCGATAGTTTTAGAATAAGTTTGTCCTGCTGTAACGATATCAGTATGATCTTCTGCAATAGTGATGTTTGCGGCATGAGATAGGCTTGATAAACTCATTAGAGCTGCAAATGTTGCAATGGTTAATTGTTTCATAACTGTTCCTTAATAAAAACTTATTAAATTTAAGAAAGCACATCTTTCTTATAATATGGTTCCTATTTTATTTACTATCAATCCAATACTCTATTGTACTTAAGTACATAATGTAAGTAGCTTTTGGGCTGATATTAGTAATTTGTATATATATAAACATTGTAATACATTTAAATTTAAAAGAATATAGCTCACTATTAATAAGGATTTTATTATGTCGCAACACCCATTAGCTCAGTATTTAGATACAGTTCCAGACTTTCCTAAACCGGGGATTATGTTTAGTGATATCTCTCCCTTACTCAAAACACATTTTGTGGAGACGATTGATGCGATGAGTGAGCTGTTTACCGAGCAGGAGTGGGCCGAGATTGATTGTTTGGCCGGGATTGAATCTCGAGGCTTTATATTCGCTTCCGCTTTAGCTTATAAGCATGGTAAAGGCTTTATTAAGGTGCGTAAGCCAGGTAAGTTACCTAATGTTTGCGCCTCCATCAATTACGGCTTAGAGTATGGTTCCGATACCTTAGAGATGCAGCAGGGCGATGGTAGCCGTATTGTGCTGTTAGATGACCTGATTGCCACAGGAGGCTCCATGGGCGCGGCGGCAGAGTTATGTGAAAAGGTCGGTTATGAGGTGGTCGGTATGGCTTGCTTGATTGATCTAGCCAGTTTAAATAGTTTTTCTTATAAAGATCATAGTGTGCGTTCAGTTATTCAAATTAATGAGTAGGGAAAAGAGATAGATGGTAGCCATTCCAAGATTGACCAAAAGTATTTTTTTAGATCAATTCATCTATATGCAGATCGTCGGCGTGTTTATTGGCTTGGCTTTTCCGCACGTTCTGGTTTGGTATGGCTTTCCAGTGGAACAGGTGCTCAATTGGGATTTCTATTTTGTTTCGCAAATTGCAGGGCAAATGGTGGGGCTGATCAGTTTTTTGCTGATTTCCACGGTGATTCGTCCGCATCTGAAATTACTCTCTAGAAAGATGCAGGACATTGCCGAGGGGCTGGAACAGAAGCGTTTTTATGAGGAGAACGCTAAGTGCCATAGTGATCTTTGTCATATTGAGGTTAGTTCTAATGATGAGATAGGCGTCAGCTCACATGCCTATAACCAGCTGTTGAATGCCTTGCTGGAGTCGCATGAAACCGAGCAGGTTTTTAATCAATTCACCAAGGTAATGTCAGAGAATCTTGAGGTCGAATCCCTAGCGGATGAAACCATCACTCTACTGATTAAGTCGACTAAAATTGAGGCGGCCGCAGTTTATATTCAAAAAGGCACTGAGCTGAAACTGGTGGCTGCAAAAGGGATCTCAAAGGCAAAACAGCTAGAGGGACATGACGCGGTGATACGTTGCTTGAATAAGGGTGAGCCAGAGCGCATTGAACTGCCAAGCCATATACAAGTTGACGGCGTGTTGACGCAATTCACGCCATCTGAAGTGTTTATTAATCCAATTGAGTTTAAAGGCACTGAGCTGGGGGTATTAGTCTCTGCGACCGGTGCTCAGCTGGCTGATGATCATACTGAGCTGATTCTGAATCTGTTTACACGCAGTATTGGCTTAGCTCTGAATAACGCCATTATTCATACCAAGTTTCAGAAGCTGGCCGCGATTGATGGTCTGACTAATATCTATAACCGTCGTTTCGGCATGTCGCGTTTGAAAGAAGATTTTAGCCGAGCAGTGAGAGAGCAGTCTGCCCTGAGTTTGATTATGGTTGATATCGATCACTTTAAGTCGATTAATGACACCTATGGACACCTAACAGGAGACAAAGCGATTGTGCTGATCGCCTCCATTTTGAAGAAGACCTTAAGAGAGGGCGATATTGTTGTCCGTTATGGCGGTGAGGAGTTCTTAATGATCCTGCATGGTGCAAGTTCAGCTGATGCCTTTGAGGTGAGCGAGCGTATTCGCCATCAAGTGAAGGACACTATCTTCCAGGAGGGAGATCAAAGAATTCCAATGACCATCAGTATCGGTGTCAGTGCTTACCCAGAAAAGCAGGTTGCTAATGAGGTGGAACTGATTGATCAGGCGGATCAGGCGCTGTATCACGCCAAACAGACAGGGCGTAATAAGGTCGTTAACTTTGCACAGATGAATAACTAGTCGCTTGGATCTACTGAACGGTTGGTACAGGCAGGAAAAATAAAAAGCCATGCAAGCTGAAGGCTTGCATGGCTTTTGTGTTTTTAAAGCGTGAGCGGCTTATAACGCTGTAATATAAGCCTTGGCTCGTTCCACAGCTGCACGCACTTGATTCGGTGCTGTGCCACCTAAATGGTCACGAGCAGCCACAGAACCTTCTAAGGTCAGTACATCAAATACATCTTCAGTGATCTGGTCACAGAAGCCTTGTAGGGTCTCTAAAGACATTTCAGACAGGTCTTGACCTGTTTTAACGCCATGTGCCACCGCTAAACCGACCACTTCATGGGAGTCACGGAAAGCCAAGCCTTTTCCTACCAGATAATCAGCTAAATCCGTAGCCGTAGAGAAACCGCGTTTTGCCGCTTCATAGGTAACGTCACGATTAACAATAATCGCAGGCACCATATCGGCGAAGGCACGCAGGCTGCCGCGAACGGTGTCAACTGCATCAAATAGAGGCTCTTTGTCTTCCTGATTGTCTTTATTGTAGGCCAGAGGTTGAGATTTCATTAGCGTCAGCAGGCTGGTCAGGTGGCCATACACTCGTCCAGTTTTACCACGTACCAACTCTGGGACATCCGGGTTTTTCTTCTGTGGCATAATCGATGAACCAGTACAGAAGCGATCAGGTAGATCAATAAACTGGAACTGGGCAGACGACCATAGCACTAACTCTTCTGAGAAACGTGACAGGTGCATTAGGAATGTCGCTGCAAAAGCGGTAAATTCAATGGCAAAATCACGGTCAGATACACCGTCGAGCGAGTTTTCACTGATGCGGTCGAACCCTAACAGCTCGGCAGTGTAAGCACGGTCAATTGGGTAGGTAGTGCCCGCTAAGGCCGCCGAGCCTAAAGGCATGGTATTTACACGTTTACGACAGTCCTGCAGGCGTTCAATATCGCGTTTAATCATCTCCAGCCAGGCTAGGATGTGATGTCCAAAAGTAACCGGCTGTGCCGTTTGCAGGTGAGTGAAGCCAGGCATAATGGTACCCGCTTCACGCTCTGCCAGCTCAACCATGCCTTTCATGAAGCGTTTCATCTCCGGTAGGATGGCATCGATCTCATCACGCAGGTAGAGACGAATGTCTGTTGCGACCTGGTCATTACGTGAACGGCCGGTATGCAGTTTTTTACCGGTGATACCGATCAAGTTGGTTAAACGCGCTTCGATATTCATGTGAATATCTTCCTGCTTGATTGACCACTCCACCTTACCGGCTTCAATGTCCGCTTGAATCTGCTGCAGACCGGTGATAATGTCAGCCAGCTCTTTCTCATTCAAAATTCCGACTTTAGTCAGCATTTTTGCGTGTGCGATTGAGCCTTGAATGTCCTGCTTATACATGCGGTTATCAAACTGGATGGAGGCGGTAAACTCCTCTACAAACGCATCGGTCGATTCGCTAAAACGTGCGCTGGATAGTTTTTCTTGGTTATGTTGGTTACTTGTCATGAGGTTCTCAACGGTTACTTAATTTGATGGTTTGGTTTTGTGACTGCAGTTGCAGTTCATACAGTTCCGGCGTCACCGGAATTCTGTAAGGGTTGTTCATATTTTTATAGGCGATATTCAGATTACGGTGAATCACACCCGCATACAGATGGGTGTTGGTGATGCCGACAATTCTGGGCGCCACCTCTCTGCCTTGGCTGTTTAGAAACAGCACCGTCGGTGTTAAGTCCGCATCCAGCTGGTAGGCCCATTTCGACTTCTGAATCAGTTGACCGTCAAATCCCGGAATGGGGTCCTGCTCATCCACGCCTACGTGACGCATTAACACCACTTTATTATCGTAATTCTTGCCCATCGCCATGGGTCCAAAGACCTGTTCAACCAGCTCCTGACAATATTCACACCACTCTGCGCCAAACATCAGCATAATCGGCAGGCCTGTCTGTTTTGAGGTCTGCGCTAACTGTTGCAGATTGTTTAGCTCTTTAAACAGGCCTTTACTGCTCGCCTGTGCTGGCTGAGAAACGGCCAGCAGAAGACCTGTTAACATGCCGCTTATAAGCCATAAGGGACGCATAGTATGATTAAAATGCCTGTTTAGCTCTGTCAGTAACATAGTATTTTTAAGCTGGTTAAAGCATTATTTTAACTAAAAAATCGAGCTGTTTTTGCGGCTTTTTAAATTACGCTTGTCAAAAACGGACGGATTTACAGGTTTGAGCAGCGGTTTGCTAAAAACTCTGTAAAACTTTACGGTTATTTTCAGTAGAATGTCTGGATATTTAATAAACAGTACCTACTTCTGTCTTTAATTAGAAGTAGTGCACGAGCTAACTTGGAAATGAAGAATGAAAAAGACCTTGCGAATCGCAACTCGTAAAAGCCCACTGGCGATGTGGCAGGCAGAATTTGTAAAAGTAGAATTGGAAAAAGCCCACCCGGGTTTAGAGATTATTCTGCTGCCGATGTCGACTAAGGGCGACAAAATTTTAGATGTACCGCTGGCTAAAATTGGTGGTAAAGGTCTATTTACCAAAGAGTTGGAAGATCGCATGATGGATGGAGATGCGGATATTGCCGTGCACTCAATGAAAGATGTGCCAATGGAGTTACCGGAAGGCTTTGCTTTAGGTGCGATTTTAGAGCGCCATTCGCCGACCGATGCGTTTGTGTCTAATAATTATGAGTCGTTTGACGCTCTACCGCAGGGTGCCATTTTAGGAACCTCGAGTCTGCGCCGTAAAGCGCAGCTGATGGCACAGCGTCCAGACCTGGATGTGCGCGACCTGCGCGGCAATGTCGGCACGCGTTTAGGCAAGCTGGATGCGGGTGAGTATGATGCGATTGTACTGGCTACCTCCGGTTTGCAGCGTTTGGAATTAGATGACCGTATTCGTCACGAGATTGAACCGGAAATCTGCTTGCCGGCGGTGACTCAAGGCACTTTGGGGATCGAGTATTTTGCTAAAGATCAGGAGACCTTGGATATTATTCGTGTTCTAAACCACGATGAGACTGAGATCCGTACTACGGCTGAGCGCGCCATGAACCACCGTTTAGAAGGCGGCTGTCAGGTACCGATCGGTGTTTATGCGGAGTTAACTGGTGAAGATGAGATCTCCATTCGTGGTCTAGTCGGCTCACTGAATGGTGAAACTATTTTGCACTCATCCATCTCCGGTAAACGCAGCGATGCCAAAAAACTGGGTGTCGCTCTGGCGGAACAGCTGTTAGACCAAGGGGCCAAAGCTATTTTGGATGAGGTTTACGCAGCCGACAAGCAGTAAGGTTCTGTATAGATGACCTCGTTTACGCTGTTGAATACCCGGCCGGAACATCAGTCACGGGGCTTACAACAGCTGGTGGAACGGGCAGGCGGGCAGGCCCTGGCTTGTCCAACCATTGCCATCCAATGGCTGAATTTGCCGCAGCAGCGAACGGCGTTGTCAGCGTTTGATAAGATCGTTTTTATCAGTGCCAATGCGGTGCACGCTTTTGCCAAAGCTGTACAGCCGTTACCGTCGAGCCTGCCGCAACTGTTTGCAATCGGCAAAGCCACCGTTAAAGCTGGACAGAAGTTTGATTTAGCAATGCAGACCGCTGAGGGGGCGTGTTTTGATAGTGAAGCTCTGCTTGAGCACCCGCAGCTGCAACAACTGCAACAGCAGAAGATTCTGCTGGTAAAAGGTGTGCAGGGTCGGGAGCTGTTATTAAAGACGCTGCAACAGCGTGGTGCACAGGTTGAGCAGTGGTCGCTCTATCGTCGACAGCCAGTTGCATTTTGCCGGCCGGCTTGGCTAAACTTTAGGAAGGCGGCTGTGCCAGTGGTGTTAGCCAGCAGCATAAATGGTTTGCAGAATTTAATGACGATGTTACAAACTGAAACGATTTCAGGCGCTCAGCAAGACAGTAAAGAGCAGGCCTGGTTAAATGCACAGCTTGAGTGGTTGTTACAACAGCCTTTAGTGGTATTTAGCGAGCGTATCAAGCGTTGGGCACAACAGCACCGTTGGCAAGGTCACATTGCCGTTGTGGCCACGCAGAGTGATCAAGGTGTAGTAGACTGTATTAACGGTCTTTTAGCGGAAAAAAAGGGATAAGGATATGACTGAGCCAGTCACACCAAAAGCAGAGCGTCGCGTGATTGATGGCGAAGTGGTGGATGAAGCTATCAAACCCACTTCAAACAGTGACGCCAATGCACGTCGTCGAGCACACAACCGTTCTGGTCAGAACAAAAAAGCCAACCCTTCCGGTTCTAAAAATGACACCTCTTCGGTTTCCAAACCTTCATCGCTGTTGGGCGCGCCGTGGCTTCGCAAAACCGCTTTGTGGGGAGGAAGCCTGGCCGTAGTTGTGGCAACCCTGTATTACACCCGTCCCGATATGGATTGGCAGATCGAACATATCAACCGTTTGCAGGCGCAGGTTGCCCAGCTGCACGAAACCAATCAGCTATTGGTTAAGAAGGTGGAGCAACAGCAGCAGGATATGGAAGCGCGTATTACTGAGGTGCTTAACCGTCCAGAAAACCAGCCGCTTATCAGTCAGGGAGATCTGGATCAACTTAAGAGTGAAACGCAGCAGCAGCTGAGTGCACTTCATCAGCAGTTGCAGACAGAACTGGCGAGTTTAGCTCAGCAGACAGAGACACGCTGGCAGTCCTTTTCTGAACAGGCTCAGCAGGCACTGCAGCCTACTGATCAACAGTTGGCCTCTTTAGCTCAACTGGAAAAAAAGATCGAACAGCAGTTCAATCTAATGGGTTCGGAGCTGAGTCAGCTATTTGATTTTAAAGATCAGCAGCTGCAACAGAATGAGAGAGCCAGCCAGTTACTGGAGCGTGTTGCGCCGTTAAATCATCATCAAATTCAGCAGTGGATGGTGGAGATCAATAATCAGTGGTTGTTGAAAGGGGACTTACAGCAAACGCAACATCAACTGCTGGCTTTGGAGCAGGCGCTCAATGTCAGTGAGTTGCACAATACCACTGAATTAGCGCGTACGCTTGGACAAGACCTGCAAATGATCCAGCTCTATGCTGAGCAGACCCAAGCGCTCAATAAACAGGCGCTACAGGACTTAGCCGACTTGAAAGCGCTTGTGGGTCAGATTCCAGTTCCTGCCGCTCAGCTTGCTGATAAAGAGGCCAGCAGCGTTGCTATTGATAACATAGAATCGGCAGAGCCTGTGGCAACGGATAATCTCGCCTCCAGCTTTGATCGTCTATTAGAGAAGTTCAGCGGTTTGGTGAGCCTTAAGAAAAGAGAGTCAGCGGATGATCTTTCCTCAGTGGAGGAGCTGTTGATGCATGATGTATTGATACAGCGTCTGGCGCTATTGATTGACCGTGTTCAGTGGGCGCTGACCATTCAATCTTCCACCGATTTAGGGCAGGCAGCTGCCGAAGTTAACCAGTTTGTCGAGCAGCATTTTAGCGGTCAGAAAGCCGCTTTTGCAGAGGTGTTAACCCGTATGCTCAACCTGGAATTTGCCAAACGTCAGCCATTGGCGTTGGCGGCTAAGCGTGCGCAAAAAGATGAAGCAAACAGTGCTGACTAGTTAAGTATCGTCAATTAGGAGTCTCATGAAACTGATCTTTGTTTGGGCAATTGTTTTTTTAGCCAGTACCGCTTTAGCGACACTGATGCTGTATGACAACGGCCAGATCGCCATGGTATGGGGTGACTGGGTGGTTGAAACCAGCTTGAGTTTTGCCTTAGCCGCTGTGCTGATGGGGTTTGTGCTGGTCTACCTGGCGGTGCGTCTGGCACTTAATATCTGGCACCTGCCTGTCTATTGGCGCAACCGTCGAAGAATCAAACGTTACAACAAGTCTGAGACCGCCATGGCGCGGGGGATGATTGCCTTAGAGTATGGCGACTGGCAAAAGGCTGAAAAACAGTTGATTAAAAGTGCCAAGAACAGTGAAGCCGGCCTGGTGCACTTTCTCAGTGCCGCTAAAATGGCGCATAATCAGCAGGCCTATCAACGCCGAGATCAATACATTACCCAGGCTCGTGCAGAGTACCCTGAAGAGTATGTCACCATCGGTCTGGTAGAGGCACGCTTAATCGCTGAACAGCAGCCGGAAGTGGCACTGACGATTCTGGAGACACTGCATCAGCAGCAACCTCGTCAACAGACGGTATTGAATGAATATGCGCTGCATTTACGAGAGCTTAAGCAGTGGGATGCCTTAGAGGCGTTAATGCCTAAATTGAAACGCAGTCGAGCGGTCAATCGTGTCGAGTATGCGCAGATTGAAGAGTTGCTGTGGGCAGGCAAACTGGCGAGTGCCACCAGTGAAGAGCAACTTGACGCATTGTGGCAGGCGTTAACCACTCGTCAAAAACTCAAACCGCAAATCCTGGCGGAATATGTGGAGCAGCGTCTGGGCTGGCAACAGGAGGTTGGCCTGCAGGAGTGGATTGAAAAAAGCCTTAAAAAGGGTTGGGATGACCGTTTGGTCTATCAGTATGGCCGTTTAACTCTGGGTCCGGCATTTGAGCGTCTGAAAAGAGCCGAAAAGTGGCATCAATATCACCCTGAAAATCCGATACTGCTATTGAGTTTAGGCCGTTTGGCGTGTCGCAGTCAGATGTGGGGTTTGGGTCAGGGCTACCTGAAGCAGAGCTTAAGCCTGCATGCTGAAATTGAAACTTTCCATGCGCTGGCGCAGTGTTATGAAGCGGAAGGCGAGGACGATCAAGCGGCTTTGATCTATAAAGAGGCCATTTTGCAGCTTGAGAAACAACAGCACTAGCATCAGGTTGCTGGGCCTGATTTAACCGCCTTTCATGCGCAGTGCCGCTTCATGCATTAGCTGTTTGGCGGTGCTGCCGTCCTCATCAAAACAGGCGTGACCGATATTAAAATCGAACTCAAATGTACAGCTGACACCTTCTAACTCAATATCTTGCGAACTCTTCAGGGTTTCACTCAGGTGACCAACCATCACCTCAATATTTTCAGCGCCGGTCTCTGGTGCGATAATCACAAACACCTCTTCGTTGATTCTAAAAACCAGATCCGTGGTACGAACATCTGCCGATAACAGCTGGCTGAATGCTTGAATTTTCAAGGGCTGTCGCTCTTTTTCAGGCAGAGTGGCGTAAGCCTGTGGGTCGTGTGGTGTGGCACTGAGCAGCTTAATCACCACCACGGAGAAAGGGTGCTGGTAGCGTTTGGCACGCGCTAACTCATACTGTATCACCTCATTAAAGCGCTCCCGATGGAACAGGCCACTCTCATGTTCGGTAATAATCAAAGCATCGAGTTTGCTGTAAATGTTTTGAATGAGATGAATGTGTTTTGACAGCTCTTCATCAATGCGGTCAATTTCGTCGATCGCCTGCGGCGTACGTTGCCAGCCACCCTCTAGCTGTTGCGAATCAAATTTCAGGGTCGCAATACGCTGTGAGAGCTCCTGTAGAGGTGTCAGCACCTGCTCGTTGATTGAGCGTTTAGCTAGGTAGAGTACGGCAGTGATCGAGATGATGATAAATAGAATAAAAAATGCGATCTGTAATCCGGTCGATACAGTGGCAATGGTATAGGGTGCCTTATAGGCGATGATGCCCGCCTGCAGACCACTATAGATGACACCCTCATCGACCTCTTGTGCGTGGCACTTCAAACAGCTGTCGTTGAACTTAACCGGGTACGCTGCATAGATCGCCGAGTTAAAGAAGTCGGCTTCAATCGCCTGCTGTTTGCTCTGCTCCACATCGCTAATCAACCTCTGCAACTGCGGAGAGTGGATAGTGGGGGTGGACTCATTTTCATCCAAAAACTGCGGGCTTTTCAGCAGATAGAAACTGGCGTATGGCACTTCCTGTCGCAGGTTGTCTAGCACCTTATCGGTATTGTGTTTTTGCCAGCCGGTTGACAGGTGCTGCTCAACCTGCTGATAGGTTGTGGTCTCGAGATACTCAATCTGGTTTTCGATATTGGCCTGGGCAATAAAGTAAGCCGGGATAAAAGTGACAGGCAGGCTGACCAGCAAACTTGCCAGCATGGCAAGCAAGATCTGTTTACTAAATAGTTTAGAAAGGGAAACCTGCTGCATTACTCTCTCTTATCAACCCACAGGGAAAAATCGTATGCTTTTTAAGCATACTTAACTCTACCACATTTATTAGCGAAATGCGGTATGAAGCAAGTTTTGTCGTAGCAGCAGTTCTGTTGACTAAAGTGGTTTTTAGCAGATGCAGGCGATCGGGTCTAAGCCCGCTGCGGAGAAGTCCGCTCGTGCGCTTTCCATCATTGGCCACGGACCACACATATACACTGTTTTGTGCTCAAGCGACGGATAGTCCTTTAATACCTGTAGGTGTACCAGGCCGGTTAAGCCCTGCCAATCCGCATCCTCTTCAGAGACCACCGGCACATAAATCAGGTTGGCGTGCTGGCGTTCTAAGTCCTGCATGATGTCGTGCATATAAAGCTCATTGGCATGGCGCGCACCCCAGTAGAAGTGCATTGGCACCTCTGCTTTTAGACGTAATAGCTCTTCTAGCAGCGCTTTCATAGGTGCAAAACCGGTACCGCCGGCCACAAAAATAATCGGGTTTTTAGCTGGCTGCACACCCATCTGTTCTTTAGGTCCCTGCATGATCAGTTGATCACCCACGGCCACCGAGAACAGTTTGCTCATCCACTCACTCTCTTCCTGCTTGCGAATGTGACACTCAATCAAGCCGTCTTCACGTGGCGCAGAGGCGATTGAAAAGGGCTTGAGGTCTGCTTGTTCAAAGCCAAGCATAATATACTGTCCGGCAGAGTAAGAGACGGGAAAGTCCGGTTTCATTAACAGCTGGATAATATCAGTGGTGAGGTGTTCAATATGTACCACTTTTAAGTTGTGAATATCTGACATCTTGTTTCCTAGTTAAGTGGTCATTCAGGACTGAAATTCAGTCCATACCGGCGCATGATCAGAAGGCTTTTCCATGCCGCGGATATCGTAGCCTACTTCACTGGCGATCGCCTTGGCATTTAACGATTCAGTGGCGAGCACGGTATCAATGCGCAAGCCACGGCGCGGTTCACGATCAAAGCCTTTAGAGCGGTAATCAAACCAGCTGAAGACATCATTAGTGTCCGGATGAATGCTACGGAAGGTGTCAACCAGTCCCCAGTTAAGCAGGGTAGCCCACCACTCGCGCTCCTCGGGTAGGAAGCTGGTTTTACCGTCGCGCAGCCAGCGTTTGCGGTTAGGTTCACCGATACCGATATCTAAGTCGGTCGGTGAGATATTGAAGTCACCAATCACGGCTAACGACTGCGCTGGATCGCACTCGTCATTTAGATACGCCATTAAATCTTGGTAGAATTTCTCTTTGGCCGGGAACTTCACCGGATGCTCACGGTTTTCACCCTGCGGAAAGTAGCCGTTGATCACACGTACCGAGTCGCCATTTTCGAATTTAAAGTCGCCAATAACCATGCGTTTCTGTGCATCTTCGCCATCGGTTTTCCAGCCTAGCTGTGAGTCCACCAACTCGATACCCTGGCGATAGAGCATCGCCACACCGTAATGGGTTTTTTGACCCGCAAAAATCGCTTTATAACCCATCGCTTCAATATCCGCTAACGGGAATTCGTGATCCTGAACCTTGGTCTCTTGCAGGCCGATAATATCGGGTGCAATCTGATCGGTCAGGGCTTGCAGTTGATGGAGGCGCAGGCGCACGCTGTTGACGTTAAAGGAGACGATTTTCATGAAGCGATCCAAAGACATTAAAATTGGCTGAATTATATCGAAATTTGATGTTTTTTGATATGCACAACAGCGTGAAAAAACGATTTAAACAGGCCGGTTTTCAAAATAAGCAGGCCTGATGTAGATGGTGTGAAATGGATTTGTCTCTACACTGAGGTGAGAAAGCGTGAATAAGGAGGTGTTTGCGCTATTTTGATTTGCTATGATAACAGCCGATTATTAAATTTTGAGTTTTAAAGAGAGTCATTATGAGCCGTGTTTACCGTTTGGTTATTTCTTGTCCTGATCAGGTTGGAATTGTTGCCAGTGTGGCACAGTATATTGCCGACAAAGGCGCCACCATTGTCGAGGCAAATCACCATACGGATGCAACTAATGGCTGGTTTTTTATGCGTCATGAAATTTTAGCCACCTCTTTGAAAGAGGATTTGGCGGATTTTGAAGCCGGTTTTGCAGCGGTTGCGGAAAAATTTGAGATGGAGTGGTATCTGTCGGACTCCGAAAATCCGAAAAAGATCGCGCTGTTTGCCTCTAAAGAGTCGCACTGTTTGGCGGATCTACTGCACCGCTGGCATGAGAATGAGCTGCCGGGTGAGGTCGTGTGTGTGGTTGCCAACCATAATGATCTGCGCTCGATGGTTGAGTGGTATAAGGTGCCGTTTCACCATGTGCCGGTGACGCCGGACACTAAGCCACAAGCCTTTGCCGAGGCCGAATCGATTGTGGCGCAGTATGATGCCGATGTCATCGTGTTAGCGCGTTATATGCAGATTCTGCCGCCGCAGATGTGTAGCGACTACGCGGGTCAGGTGATTAATATTCACCACAGCTTCCTGCCGTCTTTTGTTGGTGCACGTCCTTATCATCAGGCGAATGAGCGCGGGGTCAAGCTGATTGGTGCCACCTGCCACTATGTGACCGAAGTGCTGGATGCCGGGCCGATTATTGAACAGGATGTGATTCGTGTGAATCATGCGCATACCATTGACGATATGAAACGTTTAGGACGTGATGTGGAGAAGACCGTACTGTCGCGTGGTTTACGTTATCATCTGGAAGACCGTGTACTGATTCACGGCAATAAAACCGTGGTGTTTGAGGCTTAATTTTTCTGCTTAATCATTAAGCCGCCTTAATAGGCTTTAGCAACCCGAGCATAAGGGGACGCTCCCTTGCTCGGATTTTTTATGGTCTGCGCTATCAGCGCTTTCAGCTCCTTTTCCACGCCGCTTCGACCCGCCAGATGGTGGCGGTGCGCCACCTCCTGCCAACTGAGTTTTTTCAATACCTTATCAATCCAGACCGCCTGTTGAGTACTGCAAGCTTGACCGATCACCAGCGGATGGCGAATACTCCAGTCCCACAGTTGACCGCTGATCGACTCATAACTGCGCTGCTCGTTCTGGTAGCTTTTTAGTGTTTCCAGCAGATGCGGCAACTGCTTTTTGAAACGGAAGGTTTTTAATATGCTCAGTACCATGGAGGCAGACAGATAGGGCAGCGACTCCATCAGCGTATGCGGAAACTGCAACTGGAACTCACGCTGAATCGCAGCTAACGCCTGTTGCGCCATGGGGCTGATGGTTTGACAGACCACGACGGCATGGCTACCGCTGGCTTTGTCGCGCCTAACGCCGACATGCAGCGGAATATAACCCTGTTTAAACCAGAAGGAGAGCAGCTCATCGGTCGCGCCGAAACTGCTGCTGATATAGTCGACCCGTGCCTGCTTGGCAGCGCCTTTAATGTGTGTTAACAGCTGCTTGCCGATGCCGGAGCTTTGTAAATCTGGGTGCACGGCAATGCGCATCACGCGCCAAGTCGACAGCATTAAAAAGCTGGGTTGGCTGTAATTTCTTTTCAGCAACTGGGGCGCCAGATGGCCATGCAGTCGTCCATTTTCCTGGCTAATCTTACCCTCTTCAATACACAGTGCTACGCCGACGGGCTGCTGCTGGTAGCGGGCGATGAAAATCTTTAAATTGGGTGCGCTCAGCAGTTGTTGCAGATCATTCGGGTTGGTCTGATAGTGAGCCTGTACCAGCAGATTAAACAGGGTATGCAGGCTCTGTTGGTCTTTGGCCAGGGTCTCAGTGGTGATCTGCTCAATGCGGATCTGGCTGAGTATCTCATTTGGGCAGGCCTGCTCAAAACGTTTTTGCTCGACATTCAGCAGCAGAGCCTGGTTAATGATCTGTTCCAAAGGATCGTTTTCGGCCCAGCGAATCGGGGTGCTTAGGTGCAGGTTTTTCCAGTCGGGCGTCAGCTGCTGTAAGGTTTTTTTAAAGCGCAGTTCAAAACCGCGTCCGCTGCCTTCGTAGCCGTGCAAGGTGGTGGCAAACACCATGCGATGATGACGCTTTAACAGTTCGGTCAGTAGCGGGGTGGGCAGGTGAGCCGCTTCGTCCACCATTAATACATCGGCCGCGGTTGGTTGAAGAACCAGTTGGTCGGGCGCAATAAATTCAAAGGTTTTGTGTTGCTGCTGCAGTTCAAAGGTGAGCAGGCCGGGTTTGTGCTGGCTGAATTGAATCTGTGGTTGGTGCTGCTGTAGCCAGTTTAAGGCTTGGGTAAAGGCGGTGCTCGCTTGATCAAAGCGACTGGCGGTGAGCACAATATGCTGCTTGCCCTGTTGCAGCAGCTGCATGGCAGCGATTCCCAAGGCTGAGGTTTTGCCGCGGCCACGATCGGCACTGATTACCAGCGGGCGTTTACGGTGACCAAAAGCCACCTTGTGTATCTGCTCAAAGGCCATTTGCTGATCTGTCGTTGGCAGGCTCTGTGACGAGGTACTGACAGCGCACTCGGCTAAAAATTGATTGAGCTGCTCACTCTGTTCGGTACTGGATTGCTGTTCGCTTAACCACAGGGCCTGTGTTTCAAAAACCGCATGCAGATGTTCACTGAAAAAGGGCAGTGCCTCTTCCGGGGTGTAAGGGGTATTTAAGAAACGGCTGTTTTCTGGGTTGGCCTGGCCTGTCCATTTTGATTTGTCAGCGGTTAACAGAATGAGCAGGCCTCCTGCTCGAATCAGGCCGGATAGAATGCCCAAGCCATTCGCGCTAAAGCCAGCCCGGGTATCAATTACAATGCTGTCCGCTTCCTGACCTAACAGATGTTTGTATTGGGCCTCTTTAATTTCCTGGGTCGAGTCTGCAAAGCTTTCAGGCACGGGGCCTGCCCATAATACCGACTCATTGCGATGCCACAGCCCTTGAAGTTGTTGGTAGTGCCAGTCCGATGAACCGCTTAAGATGAGCAGAGCGCGATGTCGGTTGAGTTTGTTTTGTTGGCGCAGGCTTTGCAGAGGGTTAAACATCGGCGGTTTGAATCCATTCACTTAATGGTTGATTTGATTAAGCATTACCCCTGTCCGTAGGGCGTAGCAGTTTAAGTAAGCACACCTTCGTTGGCTGGTTTGGTCAGTGAGTTCACAAGCACTCTAAATTACGTAATATGGCGCATCTACAAGGGGTTGTGAATCGGATGACTGCAATTGATGATAGCGATAAAACCGGTTTGATTCAAGCAGGCTTTGTCTGCATTGAGTATGTTTCTTGGACCGGCAATTTTTTAATCCCCTGCATTGCACAGCAAAGCCCCTTATAATGAGTGCTTTACGTTAAAACCACTGTTTTCAATATGAAACTTGAACCGCCGCAGATTGAGTGGCGTTGCGACTCAACGCCTCTGTCTACCACCTTTGATGACTTTTACTACTCGACCGATGGCGCAGTAGCCGAATCGACTTATGTTTTTATTCAGCATAATCAGCTACAGCAGCGTTTTGAGCTGGCCTGTCTGGATTCAGAGGCCAAGCCGTTTCGTATTGCGGAAACCGGTTTTGGAACCGGCCTGAATTTCCTGCTTACTTTGCAGCTGTGGTTAGACAACTCAGCCGCACACAACCAATTGCACTTTATCTCTTTTGAAAAGTTTCCGCTGACGCTGGCCGATCTGGAGAAGGCGCATCAAGGCTATGTCGAACTGGCCGAGTTAGCCGCCGAATTGCGTGGCCACTACCCGCTGCTGCTGCCCGGTTGGCATGATCTCTGGCTATGTAATGATCGGGTGCGTCTGACGCTGTGGTTTGGCGATGTATTAAAGGGGCTACCTGAGCTGGATGCTTCAAGTGGTAGTCTGGTTGATGCCTGGTTCCTAGATGGTTTTACTCCGGCAAAAAACCCGCAGATGTGGCAGCCAAGTTTGTATCAGCAGATGGCGCGATTAAGCCATGCACAGACCAGCTTTGCCACCTTTACCGCAGCGGGGGATGTGCGCCGCGGCCTGCAAAAGGTCGGCTTTGAGGTCAAAAAAGCCAGCGGCTGGGGCAAAAAACGTGAGATGTGTTTCGGCCATCTGTCGCAGACACGGCCATTCAGCTTAAAAGCGCCGTGGTTCAGCCGTCCGCAGCCGCTAACCACCGGTTCAGCCATTGTGATTGGCGCGGGTTTGGCCGGCGCCAGTGCCGCTTATAAACTGGCAGAGGCGGGCTGGCAGGTAACGGTACTGGAGGCGGACAGAGAACCAGCGCAGCACGCTTCGGGCAATCTTGCCGGCACCATTCATCCGTTAATTACCGCCGATTGGAATCTGCGCAGCCAGTGGTATTTGCAGGGCTTTGAAGCCTCTTTAAGAACCCTGTTGCCGTGGTTGCATCAGGGTGAGATTGCCGGCAATCTATCAGGCCTGGTGCAACTGGCGGTGACCGAAGTGGGAGCAACCCGTGTGCAACAGGCGCTACAACGCGTTGGCCTGCCGCGGGAGTTTGCCTACTGGCTTGATCAAGCGCAGTGTGAACACAAAGCGGGCACTCGAGTCACCGCAGACGGTCTGTTCTTCCCGCAGGCGGGGTGGGTTAATCCGCCATCTATTGTGAAACGCTGTTTAGCGCCCCCGAATATTAGTGTGCATTATCAGCAGACCGTTAAAGTCTTGGAATCAAACAATAAGCAGTGGCAGGTCTCAACCGATGCCAACACCTGGTCGGCCGACTGCGTGGTAGTGGCCACCGGTGCTTTGAATCAGAAATTGAATCAACAGCTGGGCTTGCCGATTCGTCCGGTGAAAGGTCAGGTCTCTCACCTGACGCCAGCGCAGCAAACAAGTCCACTCAAGTGCGCAGTGATGCATGAGGGTTACTCTGTCACCGACCATAATGGCTGGGGGGTGACGGGCGCGACCTTTGAAGCACCGGATATGAGTGACACCCTGTCGATAGAGAGCCATCAAACCAATCTGGATATGACACAGAGCGCATTGCCGGACTGGCTTGAGGTTGAGCCGCAAGCGATGCAGGGGCGTGTCGCCTTCAGACCGACCACGCCGGATCATCTGCCAATGATCGGGCCTGTAGCCGATACCGACTGGGTGCAACAGAGTTACCTGTCGCAATCGCATACCCATGCGGTTTACCGCTATCCGCAGCAACAGTATCAGCCAGGACTGTTTGTCTCCAATGGGCATGGCCCGCGGGGACTGATGTCGGTGTTTCTGGCCGCTGAATCGATTGTCGCCGACCTCATGGGGCAGCCGTTATTGCAGCCGCTGTCGCTCTATCACGCCAGTCATCCAGCGCGCTTTGTCATTCGTCGCTGGCGCAGTGGTAAAGCCTAAGCTCAATAATCGCGCGATCGGTTATTGGTTTGAGCGGTGCAAAGGCGTCAATAAGTCGGTATTATGTACGGCATGAAATTCGCTTTAGGAATCAAGAATCGATGTTAGGAAAAATCAGTTTTGTTATTTTATTAATCGCGTTTATTATCTTGGCTATTATGTTTGACTGGTTTGGCAGTCGAGATTTGGCAGAGCAAGGTATGGATAAAGCACAGGTTGCCGTAGAGAAGCTGGAATATACCGGCGATAAAGTCAGTGAAGTGCTTGAAAACATTAACGAAGAAGGAAAATAATTTATGAAATCCCCGTTTAATTTAAAAGTTGCTTTATTTTCAGCAGGCCTGCTTGTGGCTGGCGCTGCACAGGCCAATCCGATTGGCTTGGACCTGGCGGTGTCGGATGAGACTGCTAATTTTGGTCTGTTTTCGCAGAATGAATCTCCGGTGGATTCAACCCGCTATGCGGCGCACTACTTCTACAATGAACCGGGTGATCGACTCTACGCGGCTTCGATGCGTGTGCAGCGTAAAGGGATGGCTGGCAATCCAAATCTGGAGCTGGGGGTAAAAGGGAAAGGTTATCTCTTTGATCAGGACAGCTACAATGCCGATGGTTTCGGTTTAATGCTTGGTGTCACCGGTCGTTATTGGCTGGCGACTCAATCGCCAGCTTCGATCTCGTTTGAGGTGCTGCACTCGCCAGAGATTGTGACATCAGGCGATGCCAACGGGGCGACGGAGATGATGGTTAGAGCGGACATGCAGATTCTGCCGACAGTGAGTGGTTTTGTTGGTTTCCGTTATCTGGCACTGGATTTGGCCGCAAACTCGGATTATGAGATGGATAAAAACCTGCACATTGGTGTTGAGTTGATGATCGATTAATTCAAGCGAATTAACGGTGACGTAAGGCGCTCTAGAGGTTGAGTTAACCACTCTCTTTTAGGGTGCTTTTTTGTTTTAGGAGTGAGCGATGAGTACGATTCCACGAATTGGACTGGTAATTATTGGTGATGAAATTTTGTCTGGTAAGCGGCAGGATCAGCACTTGAAACAGGCGAATGAGCTGTTGCGCCCACGCGGTTTAGCCGTGAGCTGGGTCAAAATATTGGGCGATGAGCCGACCCTGCTGACTCAGGAGTTGCAACAGAGTTTTGCCAGTGAAGACCTGGTTTTCTGTTTTGGCGGCATTGGCGCTACACCGGATGACCGTACCCGGCAGTGTGCTGCACAAGCGCTGGACGTGCCTATTGAACGTCATCCTGAAGCGGTTAAAGAGATTGAAGCGCAGTTTGGTGACGGCGCCTATCCGCAAAGAGTGCTGATGGCGGAGTACCCAAAGGGTGCGCAGATTATTCCTAATGCCTACAATCGAGTGCCGGGCTTTTCGATCTCCAACCACCACTTTATGCCTGGTTTTCCGATGATGGCCAAGCCGATGATGGAGTGGGTGTTGGACAATTATTATTCCAGCCTGTGTACGACACCGACGGTCGAACGCGCGATTCGTCTGATTGATGGTCAGGAGTCGGAGTGGGTGGAGTTTATGCAGCAGTTTGAGCAGGACTATCCGGAGTTACGTCTGTTTAGCCTGCCCAAAATTGATGATAACGACCGTCGTTTTATTGAGCTAGGGGTGGAGGGCCAAGAGTCTCTGGCGGATACCGGTCTGGAGGTGATTATCAGTGAGGCCAATCGCCGCGAACACAAGTGGGAGTGGCTCACTTAGATGACGCAGGTGTTTACAGACAACGGTTCCTATGATGTGGTGATTATTGGCGCGGGTGCTTCCGGGCTGATGTGTGCCGCCACCGCTGGCTATCAGGGGCGAAAAGTGCTGGTGATTGACCATGCTCCAAAAGCAGCCGCCAAAATTCGTATCTCCGGCGGTGGAAAATGCAATTTCACTAATCTCGATGTCTCGCCGAGTAACTTTATCTGCTCTAATCCACATTTTGTTAAGTCGGCGCTGTCGCGTTATCCGTCATCCGCCTTTATTGAACTGATGGAGCGTCATGGTCTGGAGTATGAGCAGCGCGACTTGGGTAAACTGTTCTGTCTGCATCGTGCATCGGACCTGATCTCCATTCTGCGCACTGAGTGTGACTGGGCGGGAGTGGAGGTCGCAGTTAAGTGTGCTGTTAACAGTGTTGAATATCAGAATGAGCACTATCTGCTGCAGACCTC
>CAZNML010000007.1:20157-41789 GCA_964574275.1 uncultured Thiosulfatimonas sp.
TTATGAATTTATTGAATGTAGATGAAGCGCAGCGAGCGCCATTTTCGCGAATAGTTGCCGGCCTGGTGCGTGAGAAGAGTATTGATCCGCATGAGATCTTTATGAATGTGCTGGAGAGTGAAGAGGCGCCGGAGATGAACTACTGGATGACGATGGTGCTGACACAGGAGCACTTTGTCTCTCCACAGAAAGAGGTGGCTAAAGATGCGGCGGGTGAGTCGGTTAAGCCGCTGCAAGCAGCCTGTATTCTGCAGAACGTCGGTATGGTGGCGGCGTTGCTGGAGTTGAATGCCTTTACCGGCAGCGTGACCGATCGCGATTTTCAGCTGTGTGCCCGCATCGCTTCACAGCATGAAGATCAGGCCGTACTGGGTCTGTTAATGAAGTATGCACAGGAGATGGATGTGTTGGAGCCTTTTATGCGTACCTTGCAAGGTTCGACTCTGCAGTAAAAGGTGATGGCTGCTATTGATAGTAAAATACTATCATTAAGTTTAAAACAATCAATTTTACTAATTATTCGTTTTCTCCTACACTGATCACAAGTCGAGAAAAACGACAGAGTATTTAATTAGTTAGGAGAGAGATCAATGGCATTAGTTAATATGGAAGGTCGCACAGTACCTAAGGTTACATTCCACACCCGTCACAATCATGAGTGGGTTGATGTGACCACCGATGAGATTTTCAAGGGCAAAACGGTGGTGGTGTTTTCACTACCGGGTGCCTTTACCCCAACCTGTTCTTCAACGCATCTGCCGCGTTTTAATGAGTTGGCGCCGGTATTTTTTGCCAACGGTGTTGATGAGATCGTCTGCGTGTCGGTGAATGATACTTTTGTAATGAACGAGTGGGCTAAAGATCAGGAAGCGGATAATGTTCGTTTGATCCCGGATGGTAACGGTGAGTTTACCGATGGTATGGGAATGCTGGTTAATAAGGCGGATCTAGGTTTTGGTATGCGTTCATGGCGCTACTCTATGCTGGTAAAAGACGGCGTTGTAGAGAAGATGTTTATCGAGCCAGACGTACCGGGTGACCCATTTGAGGTGTCGGATGCCGATACCATGCTGGGTTACATCAATCCGGAAGCAAAAGGCGCTCGCGTGGCGACGATCTTTACCAAGCCGGGTTGCCCATTCTGTGCCAAAGCCAAGGCGTTGCTGGAAGATGCGGGCATCTCTTATGAAGAGATTCCGGTTTCCAACTCGGGTGTGACTGCACGTACCTTACGTGCTCTGTCACGACGCAGTACAGTGCCACAAGTCTATATTGAGGGTGAGCACATCGGCGGTTCGGATGATTTGGAAGCGTATTTAGCGCAGTAATTTTCATTTGAAAAGCGGTTTTAAAAGCCAACAGGCCTGTTGGCTTTTAAGATAGAATATTTTGCATTAATTGCAAAACAGAAGGGTTCAATTGCAGGTTGGTTGAACCCTTTTTTTGTTTATGCAAACGTGAACTAAAAGGAACAGAGATGAAATACGATTACGATGTGATTGCGATTGGTGCCGGCAGCGGTGGTCTGTCCGTGGTGGAGCGTGCTGCGGAATACGGCAAGAAGTGCGCAGTAGTTGAAGCTAAGAAAATGGGTGGCACCTGTGTGAATATTGGTTGTGTCCCTAAAAAGGTCATGTGGTTTGGTGCGCATATCGCCGAAGCGCTGCGTGACGCGCCTGACTTCGGGTTTCACGTGGAACAAAAAGGCTTTGACTGGAGTACGCTGGTCAGCAAACGCGAACAGTATATCGATAATATCACCGAGTGGTACGGCGGTTATATGGCCGATAAGGGAGTCGACGTTCTGCAGGGCTGGGGGAGTTTTGTTGATACACACACGGTTGCCGTGGATGGTAAAACCTATACCGCGGAGACTATCGTGGTTGCGCCAGGTGGCACGCCAACGATTCCACAAGAGACTGAAAATGCCGATTTAGGTATTACCTCGGACGGTTTCTTTGAGCTGACCGAACAACCTAAAAAGGTGGCAGTGGTAGGCAGCGGCTATATCGCAGTCGAGCTGGCCGGTGTGTTTCAGGCTTTGGGTACCGATACCACTTTGATCAGCCGTAAAGATTTGGTGCTGCGTGGTTTTGACGACATGATTCGTGAAACCCTGACCGATGCGATGCTGGAGAGTGGTTGCAAGAAAGAGTATCACTTTGCGGTGAAGAAGCTGGAGCGTGCTGAAGATGGCAGCATCACGGTATACAGTACCGATGGTCAACAGGTAGATGGTTTCGATCAAGTTGTCTGGGCGGTTGGTCGTGAGACCTTGATTGAACCTTTAGCACTACAAAATGCCGGGCTGGAAGCCAATGGCCGTGGTTTTATTGAGGTAGATGACTATCACCAAACGGCTGTGGAGAATATCTATGCGATTGGTGATGTTACCGGTCAACCACAACTGACGCCGGTGGCAATCCGTGCCGGCCGCTATCTGGCGGAGCGTCTGTACAATAATAAACCTGAGCTGAAAATGGACTTGTCAAAAGTGCCGACGGTAATCTTTTCGCATCCACCGGTGGGCACAGTTGGTTTAGCGGAGCATGATGCGCGCCGTGAATACGGTCATGACAGTGTTCAGGTCTATACTTCGAGTTTTACCCCGATGCGTTATGCTTTTACCAAACATCAGATCAAAACGGCATTAAAGCTGGTTTGTGCCGGTGAAGAGCAGAAGGTCGTGGGGATTCACATTGTCGGTGATGGTGCTGATGAGATGTTGCAGGGGTTTGCGGTGGCGGTGCAGATGGGGGCGACCAAGGCAGATTTGGATGCCACGATCGCTATCCACCCGTCCAGTTCAGAAGAGCTGGTGACCATGCGTCCGATGATATTCAGATAGTAAATAATTTTCTTATAAAAAAAGCCGCAATTGCGGCTTTTTTTATATTCAGACAGCGGGTTCTCGGTAGTGGCTGATCTCTTCGTGCATTCGCATCAGTTTTTTCAGCAGCTGTCGATACTCAAAGGTAACATGGTTCAGAGCGGCACCGATACAGTATTCAAAATCATCAAAATCACAACGTACTACAATGATGGGGATCTCATAGGTAATGAGCTCACCGTCAACTTCCACTTCAAAATCTAATTCGGCCTCTTCCCCGATTTCCAAGGACTGCCCACTAAGAAAGCCGACGCCACTGGCTGAAAAGTTAACAATGGTGGTGTAAAAGCGTTCATTGTCTTTCTTAACGATAGAGGAGCGATGGGCCGGATAGCGAGGTTCTCTGCGCTTGTCGTTGACCGGGTTGTGATTTTGGACCATATTGATAAACCTTAAAATCAATTAAACCCACTATAGCATAATGGTTATGCAGAACAAACAGTTTGCTGTTGTTGTGCTTGATTATCGCCTGCAGCCTTTAAGCTCTGGCTAACTGAGCGTAGAGCTCCTGGTAAGCATTGGTGGGCAGGTCAAACTGCACACCAATGTGGCACTGTGTATTAAAAGGAGTGCAGTGGCGAACTTTGGCCTTAAACTGAAAGCTGTGAATCTGTTGAGTGGTCTCTACATCAAAGTGAACTTCAATTAGTTGATCCTGATTCAGGTTTTGTGGGGTGACAAAGCCGATACCATGGCGTGAAAAATCGGTCATGGTGGCATAGCTGTTCTGTTTGTGATGTAAAAAAACCACCGGACGGCTTGAAGGCAGGCGTTTAGCAATACGTTTTTCAGTGTTCAAGGCGGGTTATCCTTTATCGATTGAGTTTTATTTATTATATCGAGAATAGATGCCGCTTTTACAAGAGCTATATTGAGGTTTTTTGGGGATGAGGTATCGTTATTTATATTATTAAAACTTAATATATTATCTTTCACGTTATAGAATGCTTACACTTAATCATGTGGCTACATTAACGGAATAAATTATGGCAATACGTAACTATTTAAGCTTTACGCCAAGCTTAACAGAGAGCAGCTGGGTGGACGAGTCGGCAGTGGTAATTGGTAAGTGTGTACTGGCAGAGGATGTCAGTATTTGGCCTAACGCGACGTTACGCGGCGATGTGAATGATATTGTTATTGGTAAGCGCACCAATGTGCAGGACGGCAGTGTATTGCACACCACCCACGAAAGCGATGTTTCTAAAGGCTCGAAGTGTATTGTGGGTGATGATGTGACCATTGGGCATAATGTGGTGTTACATGGTTGTATTATTGAAGATGAGTGTCTGATTGGCATGGGCTCGGTGGTGTTGGACAATGCCGTAGTGCAGAAACATGTGCTGGTCGGAGCAAATAGCTTAGTGCCCCCGGGAAAAGTTTTAGAAAGCGGCTATCTCTATGTCGGTTCTCCGGTCAAGAAGATGCGAGAATTGACTGAGCAAGAGGTCGCGTTTTTCAGCTACTCTGCGCAGCACTATGTGAAGTTAAAAAATGATTATCAGTCCGCTTAGTCAGGGTGATCGTTTTTTATAGATGAATAATTAAGGTTAAAGATGCGACGTTCCTTAAACAATAAAATCTACCTGCTCTATATCTCGCTTTCAGTGCTTTTTGTTATGAGCATCGCCACAGTTCAGTTCTATGTCAACTGGGATGAGATTCGATTGGAATTTTATCTGGCACCTTTGGTGGTCGGGCTATTGCTTGGTTATTTGTTGGCAACTCAAAAAATCCTGCGCTTGCGTATTGAGGCTCAGCAGTCCCAGTTCGTTTCTCTGGTGGAGATGGCCGAAGAGTTTACCTATCTGCAAGCTGAGGGTGGCGACTTCACCTATGTTTCATCGGCTTGTGAAGGCGTCACCGGCTATTTTCCGGCTGACTTTTACAACAACCCGAGCCTGTTTGATAGTCTGATCATTGAAGAGGACTGCGCGACTTATCGCGAGTATCAAGACAGCATACGGCATGGCGAGTCGCCAGCGCCGATTGAGGTTCGTATTATGGACCGCTTGGGTCAATTGGTATGGGTTCGCCATGCATTAAGAGCGGTATATGAAGACGGCGACCTAGTTGGTTATAGCTCCTCCAATGCCGATATTTCTGAGCATATCAAGCAAAAAACCTCTTTGAAGAGCCTGTCAGAAGAGGACCCTCTAACAGGCCTGCCGAATCGACGTAAATTGACACAGGAGTTAAATTCCCTGATTTCAACGGATAGCGCTTTCTCTTTGGTAATGATGGACCTGGATCGCTTTAAGTATGTGAATGACTCTTTGGGGCACTCTTATGGTGATAGCCTGCTGGTGCTGTTGACTCAAAGGTTAAAAGAGGTTCTGCCTGCTGAGACCTTGATGGCGCGTTTTGGCGGCGATGAATTTGTTTTTGTTATCCCGGCTGCTGAAGATGCGGGCACTTTGATTGATCAGGTGTTAAATATTGTGCAACAGCCTATTCAATTGAGTAAATATCAGTTACAGATTTCAGCCTCCTTTGGTTGGGTCTCTTTTCCGCAGGATGGGCGTGATGTGGAGACACTGATTAAGTTCGCCGATGCAGCGATGTACGATGCCAAGCAGAGACCGGGGATCGCCAAACTCGAATATCAGAGCGGTTCGGCCTCCTATCATGCACGCATTCTGGATATTGAGCATAAACTTAAGTCGGCGATTGAATCCGGTCTGATTCAACCGCACTACCAACCTATTATCGATGCCGGCAGTGGCAATATTGTCGGGGTTGAGAGTCTGGCCCGCTGGCATGATGATAAGTTGGGTTGGGTGGGGCCGGATGAGTTTATCCCGCTGGCAGAAGCGACTAATCTAATTGGTGTGTTGGGCTTGAAGGTGTTGGAGCACGCCATTGAAGCGGCGGCACGTTTGAGTAAGTTAATGTCTTTGCCGCTCTACTTTTCAGTGAATGTCTCGCCGCAGCAGCTGGTTGAATCCGAGTTTGCGCAGAATGTGATTGATCTGTTGGAACGATATCAGGTGCCGCCTGAACAGCTCAAACTGGAGGTGACGGAAAGCCTGTTTATTGGTGGTGACCTGCAGGCGCAGGAGGTGCTAACCTATTTGAGAGTCAATGGCGTGCAGATCGCCCTGGACGATTTCGGAACCGGTTACTCAGCTTTAGCGGTGTTGCGTGATCAGTGCATTGATATTCTCAAAATTGACCGCTGTTTTGTTCAGGATTTATCGGATAACCGTATCGACCAGGAGCTGGTGCGACAGATTGTGCAGATGGCGCACATGATGGAGCTTAAAGTGATTGCCGAAGGGGTGGAGTGCCAACAGCATGCGGACTATTTAACAGAAGTGGGCTGTGATATGTTGCAGGGTTACTACTTTGGTCGTCCAATGGCTGAAAAAACCTTTTGCAGTTGGCTGCGTGAGCGATATCCCTGTGAAGAGCAGGTCGAGGAAAAGTAATTTTATCAGGCCTGCTTAGTCTGGTGTTACATCTGCTGGCGCAGTGCCTCAATGACAGGTTGTGTCTCCGGTCTGACACCGCGCCACAGATAGAAAGCTTCGGCTGCCTGACCGACCAGCATACCCAAACCATCCATGGTTTGACACTCTGCCTGAATCTGCTTGGCCCACTGCATAAACACTGTTGGCTGTGCGCCATACATCATGTCATACACCAGTGAGTCCGGCGCAACGATCTGTTCAGAAACCGGTGGCAGTTTGCCCTCCAGACTGGCAGAGGTGCCGTTAATAATAATGTCATAGTGCTTTATTGGAATATCATCCCAGCCACTGGCGCTGATCGGAACCTCTGTATCGAAACGCTGTCCCAGTACCAGAGCTCTTTTGGCGGTGCGATTGGCAATGTGAATCGAGGCCGGCTGTTTACTGATAATCGGTTCCAGAATACCCTGTACTGCACCACCGGCACCCAGAATCAGCACGTTTTTATCTTTAAAAGGGCGTGGTCCGTTGATCTCAATATCGTTTACTAAACCGATACCATCAGTATTGTCACCGCTAATAGTGCCGTCCTCATTGAAGGTATAGGTGTTGACCGCATGCGCGGACTGGGCACGACTGGAGAGCTGATCAGCGCCTTCAAAGGCATCCAGTTTATAGGGCACGGTGATATTAATGCCTTTGTAACCGCGGTTTTTAAGATCGGCAATGGCCCATTGAAAGCTGGAGTCCTCTGTGTCGACCAGAATTGCTTCATAACTGAGGTCTTGGTCTGTTTGCTCTGCAAACAGGCGGTGAATCATAGGGGATTTGGAGTGGCCAATTGGGTAGCCGATAACGGCATAACGATCTGTCATAACGGTGTTTCTATCTATATTTATTTATAAGGGCGGGATAAGGCTCCCGCTTTTTTAACGGGAGTGGGGGCATTAAGCGGACTCTTCCTGCAGCCACATTGCGACCACTTTGGCGTAGTAGGTCAGTATGCCATCTGCGCCGGCTCGTTTGCAGCTCAGTAAAGTTTCCAGTACCACGGCACGCTCATCAATCCAGCCGTTTAAAGCGCCAGCCTTAATCATCGCATATTCACCGCTGACGTGATAAACATAGGTTGGGGCTTTAAATTCACTTTTGATATCGCGCACAATATCCAGATAGGGGACGCCCGGTTTGACCATTACCATGTCCGCGCCCTCATTCAGGTCTAAAGAGACTTCGTGCAGTGCTTCGTTACGGTTGGCAGGGTCCATTTGATAGGTGTATTTATTGCCTTTACCCAGGTTGCCTGCTGAACCGACCGCATCACGGAATGGACCATAATAAGAGGAGGCGTATTTGGCAGAGTAGGCCATAATGCGGGTATTGACATAGCCGTGATCTTCTAACTGTTCACGAATCTCAATAATACGTCCGTCCATCATGTCCGAAGGACCGATCACATCCGCACCGGCTTCGGCATGGGACAGCGCCTGCTGCATCAGTACATCGATGGTGTCGTCATTCAGCACGTAACCGTCTTCATCGATAATGCCGTCCTGTCCGTGGGTGGTAAAAGGATCCAAGGCAACATCGGTCATCACGCCAAGTTCCGGACAGGCCGCCTTAACCGCTCGGATAGCGCGTTGTGCCAAGCCATCCGGGTTGTAGGCTTCAGCGGCATCCAGTGATTTGGCTTCATCCGGCGTGACCGGGAACAGGGCGATCATCGGAATGCCAAGCGCGGAAATTTCTTTGGCTTCTGCGACCAAAAGATCTATACTCAGACGCTCAACGCCAGGCATCGATTTGACCGGTTCTCGAGTATTATGTCCCTCAATCACAAACATCGGCAAAATCAGGTCGTTGGTGGTCAGCACGTTTTCACGCATTAGGCGGCGAG
Source organism: uncultured Thiosulfatimonas sp. (assembly GCA_964574275.1). Taxonomy (GTDB): domain Bacteria; phylum Pseudomonadota; class Gammaproteobacteria; order Thiomicrospirales; family Thiomicrospiraceae; genus Thiomicrorhabdus. Next base: position 28,358 of record CAZNML010000007.1, read on the forward strand.
AAAATTCGTCTCGACGCATACGACGCATACGAGTGATAGGGAATTGACGATCAATCATAATGAGAACCTTTAGTTAAGCGATTGGAACAAGCTTTGAATCATACTATTCAATCGAAGTCTTTGCACGGCAAAAAATAATGAGTAGAGCTCAATTTATCAGTCTTCATGTTAAAAAACACAATATATAAAGGAAAACAGTGTGAGCGAACAGATGGAATATCTCTTCTTTAATGAATCTTTGGCAGAGCGTTTTGCCGCTTTTTGCCAAGAGCGCGGAGTGGATGCACAGATCAAGGCCGAAGAGTCGTTCACCGAAGACGCGACTTATAGTGTGCAGTTAGCCGATATGACCAGTGATGAGTTAATGGATGCCATTGAGGAGCAATATAATGAGATGTTCTTTGGCGAACAGGCTGCTGAGATTGAGGGCAATGGATCACAGGGCGCCTTAGCGGATGCTTGTGGTGTCCAGGTGCAGTTGCAGTCGGGTGCATTTACCACTGTGGCGATTCACCCAGAAATTATGAATAAGATCCTATCAGTACTTTCAATAGACGAATTACAGTCTTTTTTAAGCCAAGTTGCTGAAGATATTGAAAATCCGAAATCAGGGCCAATTTGTCGACGCCAAGATTTACCCTCTATATAGTGTAACTGGAAATTACAAAGTAGCTATATAAGGTATATGAGCACATCCTTATCTATTTTTTATTTAAAAGATATAGGGAAAATACGAATCAGCCATAAAATTTTTATATAAGTAAATACTAATTTTTGTTGGGAGAACAGCTTGCAGTATTGGCTTATAAAACATATCATTATCGACCAGCAAAAACGTATTAACCGATATTAATATCGATTTACACGCTATATATAACTAGAATTAAACTCTTGAATCTGGGGTGTTGTCGCTGGACGACAAGATCAATCAAGGAGCATTAAATGACAGATCAAATCAAAGAACAGGTTGCGCTTCAAACAGAAGAAAGCCGTAACCAGGGTCGTCGTGCCTTTTTAAAAGGTAGCGCGGCTGTAGCAGGGGGTGTGCTTTTCACTAAAGCCGCTTCTGCTGATGGGCATATGGGATTCGACCCTAAGAAAGCGGTTGCACCATATGCAGGTAAGGAAGAAATTACAGATGTACTACAAGATGGTGCAGCTCGTAAATCACTAGGTTTCGGTGTTCGTAAATACCCATATGGTATGCCTTCTCCATTTGAGAAAGAAGTACAGCGTCGTACACTTGAGTGGTTGACTCCAGATTCAATGGCGTCTATCACAATGACTCCGATCCAAAGTCTACACGGTATTATCACACCTAACGGTCTTCACTTTGAGCGTTTCCACGGTGGTGTACCTACAATCAACCCTGATGATCACCGTCTGGTAATCCACGGTTTAGTTGAGCGTCCATTGATTTTCACTATGGATGACCTAAAACGTTTCCCATCAGTATCTCGTATTCACTTCGTAGAGTGTCCTGCTAACGGGGCGATGGAGTGGAAAGGTGTTCAGTTGAACTCTGTTCAGTGGACTCACGGTATGATGTCTTGTGTTGAATACACAGGTGTACGTCTATCTGACCTATTGAAAGAAGCGGGTATCAAGCCAGAAGGTAAGTGGATTATTCCTGAAGGTGCGGATGCTGCTGGTATGGCACGTTCACTGCCTGTTGATATCGCTATGGATGACTGTTTCATCGCTTACGCACAGAACGGTGAAGCGCTACGTCGTGAGCAAGGTTACCCAATCCGTTTGGTTGTTCCTGGTTGTGAAGCGAACATCTGGGTTAAATACCTACGTCGTATCCAAGTTCATGATGTGCCTATGCAGCACCGTGAAGAGACTTCTAAGTACACTGAGCTTATGCCAGATGGTACTGCACAGCGTTTCTCTTGGTACATGGAAGCTAACTCGGTTATCACTTACCCATCTCCTGACTTCAAAATGCAAGGTCCAGGTAAATACTTTATCCGTGGTCTGGCTTGGTCTGGTCGTGGTAAGGTTGCTCACGTTGATGTATCTTTCGACGGTGGTAAGAACTGGAAAGAAGCACACTTTACATCACCTGTTCTAGACAAAGCTTGGACTCGTTTCGAGATCGAATGGGACTGGGATGGTTCAGAAGCATTCCTAATGAGTCGTGTAACAGACGAAACTGGTTATGTTCAGCCGCCTATGCCGCAAATGCGTAACTTAGAAGGTACCAACAACGTTTACCACCGTACTGCTATGGTTACATGGCGCGTACACGCTTGGGAAGACGGCAAAAACGGAGGCATGATTGAAAATGTTCAGTACTAAAAAAACTTTCGTTGCAGCAGCAGTTGCAACTTTATTTGCCGGTTCAGCTGCCGCAATGAGCGGAAGCTCAGAGAATGGCGCAGCCGCTGGTGGAGATAAAATCGATGGTAAATACGCTGCGAACTATGAGCAGATCATTCGTGATGCGGATGGAAAATACCTAGATAAAGCAGTTATCGAAGCGATCCTGGGTGCAGACGCTGCACACGGTCGTGACGGTCTTAAAGGTAAGCTGGATCCAGCTAACCCATACTCTTTCGAAGTTGAAGACAGCATCGATGGTGGTAACCACGGTAACGCTCAGTGTAAGATTCCAGCAGCGTTCATCGACGTTCACGACAGTGTAGATGCGAACTACCACAACGATAAAGACTTCGTTGCACGTGGTTTCGGTACACCTATCGCAGAAGCTTCTTTAGAGAAGTGGAACATTGTTGTTGATGGTGACGGTAAAGGTCTTCCTGATCCTTCAGTTGGTATGACTGTAGAAGAAGGTGGTAAGGTTTACGTTCAGTTCTGTGGTATGTGTCACGGTGAATTCGGTGAAGGTGCGAAAGGTTATCTACCTCTAGCGGTTGAAGAAGATCTAGTAACTTCTGACTTCCGTGATCCAGCTCCGATGAAAGCGGTAGGTAACTACTGGCCATACGCTGTAACTTTCTTCGACTACGTTCGTCGTACAATGCCTTTCTGGACACCTAATGCACCGCACATCGGTGACGCTGGTTACCTAGGTATGACTGGTTACATCCTTCAGGCTAACTACATCCCAATGGATGATGAAGGTACTGAACTAGAAGACGATACTTTCTTCAACTCAGAAGTTCTGATGAAGATGAACAAGTACATGCCTAACCAAGGTAACTTCTTCTGTGATCACCGTCCAGTTATCCACAACGAGCGTTGCATGGAAAACTGTCCTGACGTAATGGTTGGTGACGGTACTGGTAACATCAAGAACTACGTACAGGCTCGTAAGCTTCCTGATGGAACTCCTCAGTACAACGTTCCTGAGCGTATGCACGAAGATCCACCAGGTGTAGGTCACGCTGGAATGTAATTTTAGTGGCCAAATGGCCGCTAAGAGACGCTAGCTCTTTGTTGGAAAATGGACACTTACTTACGTAAGCTTACATTTTCCGCCTCGATCTAACGAACTTAGCGACCATTGGTCTCACTAAAATATATATTCTGCTAACCCCGTTATCGTTTATCGATAGCGGGGTTTTTTTATGCCTGCTATTTCTACTTATCTCTTCATAATCCCTTGTTCTAACTTAAAATTCTTTTATAGCAAATCATTAAGTATATTATTGAATTCTTATAAGTTTCTCTGTAGAATTTCGTTATTCCCAGTTGGCTATAACGCTAGTTTTTAAGTCAGCGAATAAGAAGTTGGAGTCTATGAAAAAAGAACTGATTGACCCGTTTAATCGCAAGATTGAGTATGTACGCGTTTCGGTTACCGATCTGTGTAACTACCGCTGTGATTACTGTATGCCTGAACAGGGTGTGCATCCAGAGGGTAAGCATACCGAATATCTCTCCTATGAAGAGCTGGCACGTATTATCAAAGCCTTTGTTAATCTGGGTGTTGCTAAAATCCGTCTGACCGGTGGTGAGCCATTGGTGCGTAAAAATCTATCGCACCTGGTTTCAGAAATCAGTGGCTATGAAGGTTTAGAGGATATCGCGCTATCAACCAATGCGCACCACCTGGCGCGTGAAGCGCAAGCATTGACCGATGCCGGAGTGACGCGCTGCAATATCAGTATCGACTCACTGAAGCCGCAACGCTTTAATAAAATCACGCGTGGTGGTGATCTTGAGAAGGTGCTGGCTGGCGTTGATAAAGCGTTGGAGGTTGGCATGACCCCGGTCAAGTTCAATATGGTGGTGATGAAAGGCACCAATGATGACGAGATTGAAGCCATGGTCGATTACGGTTTGGAAAAGGGCGTAGAGGTACGATTTATCGAGACCATGCCGATCGGTCCAGCTGGCGTGAGCATGATGGATCAGCACTACCCGGCTGATAAGATTCTGGCGCGTATTAAAAAACACGTCGGCTCTGACCTGATTCCTTCAACCGGAAAAACCCATGATGGACCGGCGCGTAATTTTTTAATTGCCGGTACCGATACCCGTATTGGCGTAATCTCAGCAGTATCACAACACTTTTGTGAAAGCTGTAACCGTGTGCGTTTGACGGCACGAGGTGTATTGGCTCTGTGTTTAGGCCAAGAGGACTCAGTGGATTTGAGAACACCACTGCGCAGTGGCATCAGTGATGCCGAGCTGGAGCAGCTGATTAAAGATGCCATGTTAAAGAAGCCGGAAAAGCACTTCTTTAACGAAAACGTTCACAATATCGAATTTAGACAGATGGTTCAGTTAGGCGGTTAAGCCAATTGAATCCAAGCGAGACAGAGGAAAAACAGATGGTTGATATCTTATATTTTGCAAGTTTTAGAGAAGTGCTAGGCCAGGCGAATGAACAGATGCCGGCGCAGTTTCAAACTGTTGGCGCTCTAATCAATGAGCTGGCTGAACGTGGTGAGAACTGGAAGATGGCTCTGCAGGATAACCAGAACCTGCAGATCGCTGTCAATCACGATGTTGCCTGTCGTGACACCGAGATCAAAGCGGGGGATGAGATCGCCTTTTTCCCACCGGTTACCGGAGGTTAATTCGGGATGCAGGATTACCCGTTTGTAAAAGTCCAAACAGAGGACTTTGATTTAACCACCGAAGTAAACCAACTTCGTGCCGATCATAAAGATATCGGTGCTGTGGTCTCCTTTACCGGCACGGTGCGTGATATTAATGAAGGCGATGAAGTCTCTATTCTGGAATTGGAACACTATCCAGGTATGACTGAAAAAGCGTTGGAGAAAATCCGCCTGGAAGCGCATGATCGCTGGGAGTTGGAATCGAGTCTGATTATTCACCGTATCGGCAAGATGTATCCGACTGATCAGATCGTGCTGGTTGCGGTGGCCAGCCGCCATCGTGAAAACGCCTTTTATGCGGCGCACTTTATTATGGACTACCTGAAAACCAATGCGCCTTTCTGGAAAAAAGAGACGCTGCCCGATCAAAGTGAGCGTTGGGTCGATGCGCGTATCTCCGACCAAGAGGCCGAGAGCCGCTGGGCGGTGTAATCAATAACTAACAACAAACTGTCATTTCCCCGCTGCTGCGGGGATTTTTTTGAGAATAAATATGAAAACATTTGATGAAGCCCTGCACTACCTGTTAGCGCAAGTCACACCAACACAAAACACCGAAACGATTCAGATTCACACCGCCTTAGGTCGTGTACTGGCCGAATCCATTCAAGCGGATGTCAATGTCCCTCCGCATGATAACAGCATGATGGACGGCTATGCCCTGCACAGTTTTGATCTTGAGAACAACTCAGTGCTGGAAGTCAGTCAGCGTATCCCTGCGGGCAGTGATCCGGTCGCCTTAAATACCGGTACGGCAGCGCGTATCTTTACTGGTGCACCGATTCCTGAAGGCGCCAATATGGTGGTGATGCAGGAAGAGACCGAGCAGGAGGGCGATAACCATGTCCGTATTACTGCACAGAAGACGCAGCCAAAGCAAAATATCCGCAAGACCGGAGAAGACATTGCCAAGGGCGATATTATCCTTAAGAAGGGGCATAAATTGCGTCCACAGGACTTGGGCTTGATTACCTCGATCGGCATCGGTGAAGTGACGGTGTATGAGCCGCTTAAAATTGCCACCTTTACCACTGGTGATGAACTGCTGGAACCGGGTGAAGCACCGCAAAAGGGCAAAATCTACAATGCCAACCGTTATGTTTTGGCAGGCCTGGTGCCGGCTTTGGGCTTTGAATTAATCGATTTGGGCCAGGTGGATGATACTCTGGAGGCCACCGTAGAGGCGATGAAGCAGGCTGCGGCCATTGCCGATGTGGTGGTCACCACAGGTGGCGTGTCCGTCGGTGAAGAGGATCACATTAAACCGGCGATTGAGCAACTGGGCTCGCTGGATATGTGGAAAGTGAAAATGAAACCGGGCAAACCGCTTGCCTATGGTGATATTAACGGTACGCCATTTATCGGTCTGCCGGGTAACCCGGTGTCGGCCTTTGCCACCTTTAATCTGTTTGCCCGTCCGTACCTGTTAAAGATGCAGGGTGCCAATGAACTCAAAGCCAAACCGATCTGGCTAGAAGCCGATTTTGAATGGACTAAGCCGGGCTTTAGACGCGATTTTGCCCGCGCCAAACTGGTGAATAAGAATCAGAAAACCTATGTTGATATCTATCCGCAGCAGGGGTCAGGTGTATTGACCTCAACGGTGTGGGCCGAAGGTTTTGTGGTGATCCCGGAGGACAGCACCATTACCAAAGGTGACAAGGTTGCATTCTATCCATTTAACCCAATTAACGAGTAAGCGTGATGACAGAACAAGTATTAACCCATTTAGATGACAAAGGTCAGGCACGCATGGTGGATGTCAGTGCCAAGGCGCACACCGAGCGCTCAGCCACCGCCACCGCTACTATTTTTATGCAACCCGAGACCCTGACGATGATTGTCGAGGGCAAGCATAAGAAAGGCGATGTCATGGCCACAGCACGCATTGCCGGCATTATGGCGGCCAAACGCACCCCTGACCTGATTCCGATGTGCCACCCGTTGATGATCACTTCAGTTAAGGTTGAGTTAACACCGGATTTGGATAACAGCGCTGTTGTTATTGAGGCGACCTGTAAAACCGTTGGTCAGACCGGTATCGAGATCGAAGCTTTGACTGCGGCATCGACTGCCGCCTTGACGCTGTATGACATGTGTAAAGCGGTCGATCGCGGTATGGTGATTGATCAGGTCAAATTGCTGGAAAAAGTGGGCGGCAAGTCCGGTCACTGGACCCGATAAGTGTTTATTGCTGCTTGTAAAAGGCGCCTTGGCGCCTTTTTTTGTGTCTAGTAATCAGGCCTGGTTATTTGATTGGAATGTAGATAACGGTTTTTAGTTGGTTAGGGTGCTCAACCTCATGCGGATTGTTGTGATACTCCTCAAATGGTGGCCGTTGCCGATCAAGCCGGTGTTTGCTCATCTGTAGCTGGGCAAAGGCACTGTGCCAGGCCAGTTTCAGAAACTCATAATCGCCCAGTAGCGACACCTGCAGGTATTTGCCTCCGTTACGCTTAATGGTTGCGGCTTGCGCCGCGTCTTTTACCGGCAGAAACAGATCCACCTCAAACCAGGTTGGCGCTATTTTGGGTTTGGATTGATGATAGATCGTGGCTGGCATGCCATCCATTTGATAGCCCTGTTGTTCAACTTCGGCAAGCAGTGCGGGAAACTGCGTCTCCATCTGCTGCTGCATCGCTTCCATGTCAGCGGCAAAGTGGTAGTGAAGTCCGTGCTTCTCTGCCAGCGTGACTTCGCCCTCAAACTGAATGCGTGGGTAGCTGGCCTGCTCCTCAAGTTGGCCCTTTAAAAGGGCTAGCCCCAGCTCAAAGTCATTACCGATCATCACGGTCATTTTTTTGTGTAAGAAGCGGAACAGGAAGGGCAGCTGTCCCTGCATCGTCCAGCACACTTCACAACCCTGTTCGACGGGCTTAAATTCCCACAGTATGTCGGCACTGGATTTAAACGGTTGGATAAACTCGATCCGTTGTCTGATTTGATCTGGTGATTGCAGGCTGACATGAGTCAAGGTTCCACTACCAATTTTCTCGCCTTGCCAGCTGTAAGCGCCTCCTACCGTGTTCGGAGCATCGCTATAACTCAAGGTTGCATCGGGTTCATGCATTAGCCACGGACTCCACGCCTTCCAGCTCGGCAGGTCGGTGATCTGATTGAACACGGTTTCAGGTGGTTGGTCTATCTGAATGCAGCGTTTTATTCGATAACCGTTGGGCTGAGAGGCCAGAGAGAGCAGGCCTGCCAGCAACAGTAGAAAAAGGATCGTTAGCAACCAGCTCATGGTGTTTCTCCTCACAATGCCCTGCCTGTATGGCAGCGTCAGCTAAAGCATATTCTGTTATATTGTCTATTTAGACACAGCGCCGCTGGCGTTGGCAAACAGATTAGCGATAGACGATATATTGAATACCGACCATAAAAATACTCCAGATTTACCAGCAGAAAAACAGCAGGCCTGCTCAGTTCAGAGCACCAACTGGTTTGTCTACCTGCTGCGCTGCGCGGATCAGAGTCTGTACTGCGGCATTACCACTAATGTGGAACGGCGCTTACGCCAGCATAACGGTGAGATAAAAGGCGGTGCCAAATACACCAACACTCGACAACCGTGTGTACTGGTCTACTCTGAACAGGCTGATAACCGCAGTGCAGCCTCGAAACGTGAGTATCAGATAAAAAAACTGACAAGAGAGCAGAAATCACAACTTTTGAGTGAGTAACGTTCTGTTTTAGATACAAAAAAGCCCGCTTAATGCGGGCTTTTTTTGTTGACAGCTAAATCTTATTCAGCCGCTGGTTTACGTGCGCGACGCGGTTTACCTTTGTCTTTTGAGTTACGGCTCAGACGTTTACGTGGTGCGCCGCCAATGGTTTTGACTTTGGCAATTTTCAGCTGCTGTCCGCAGACCCAGGCCTTTTTCAGGTCATTAAAGACCTCTTTAGGCATGTCAGACGGCAGATCAACCGTACTGAAGCTGTCTTCAATGTTCAGTTGCTGAATAAACTCACTGTCCAGTCCGGCTTCATTAGCAATACAGCCAACGATATTACCCGGACGAACACCGTGGTTGCGTCCCACTTCCAGACGGTAACGGTTCATGCCTTCATTGGGTGTCGCTGTGCGTTCACGGCGTGGACGTTCGCGACGGCGTTCAGAACGACCATCACGGTCACGATTGCGCTCACGTGGTTCACGACGTTCACGAACCGGCTTGTCTTCAAGGAAGAACGGCACATCACCCTGCATCATGCGTGCCAGACCGGCTGCAATCTCCAGTGCCGGGATATTGTGTTCGCTTTCGATCTGCTCAATCATCTCCTGGAAGAACTGGGTGTCTTCCATTTTCGTCGCTTCAATAATACGCTCTTTGAAACGAATCACGCGGTTGTCGTTAATGTCCTGAGTTGAAGGCAGTTCCATCTGCGGAATCGGCTTTTTGGTAGTGCGTTCAATGGAGCGCAGCAGACGACGTTCACGTGGCGCAACAAACAGGATCGCGGTTCCAGAACGTCCGGCACGACCGGTACGACCGATACGGTGTACATAGGACTCATTGTCGTGTGGGATATCATAGTTGATTACGTGACTGATACGCGGTACATCCAGACCACGGGCAACAACGTCAGTAGCCACCAGAATATCCAGTTTGTTTTTCTTCAACTGATCAACAATACGCTCACGCTGGTTCTGGGCAATGTCACCATTCAGCGCGGCTGAGGCATAACCACGCGCTTCAAGTTTCTCTGCCAGTTCCACCGTTGCGGTTTTGGTGCGCACAAAGATGATAATGGCATCGGTCTGCTCATGTTCCAGAATGCGGGTTAAGGCATCCAGCTTATGAGTTCCACTGACTAACCAGTACTTCTGGTCGATAGTGGTGGCCGTCGCTGTCTTCTGCTTGATAATGACTTCAGTTGGGTTGTTCAGGTGACGTTGCGCAATGCGGTGTACTTCCTTCGGCATAGTGGCCGAGAACAGCGCAATCTGGCGCTCTTGAGGCGTGTGCTCCAGAATCCACTCAACGTCATCGATGAATCCCATGCGCAGCATCTCATCCGCTTCATCCAGGATCAGCGTCTTTAGGTTGTTAAGCTTTAGAGTCCCTTTACGGATGTGATCCATCACGCGCCCCGGTGTTCCCACGACCACGTGCACGCCGCGTTTTAAAGCACGGATCTGAGTACCGTAGTCCGAACCACCATAAATTGGCAGGACGTGGAAACCTTTCATGTGGTGTGCAAAGCTTTGGAACGCTTCTGCTACCTGAATGGCAAGTTCACGGGTTGGCGCTAACACCAATACTTGTGGATCTTTTTGACGGATATCGGCATTGCTCAATACCGGCAGTGCAAAAGCGGCGGTTTTACCAGTACCGGTCTGCGCCATTCCAAGGATATCTCCTCCTTCAATCAGGGCTGGAATCGCCTGTGCCTGAATTGGGGACGGGGTTTCATAGCCAATTTCAGTAATGGCTTTTAGTATGTCTGGGTTTAATCCCAGATCTTCAAATTTGACTTCAGTGGTCATTCATTTTCCTTTTCACGAGCTTATCGTGGGTCAAATTGCCCTGGAATAATGAAAAACGTCAATTCAAATAGGTTTGAATCAGTCAGTCGGAAACCATGGAGGTAACGTAGGGTGCTATCGTTATCAGTTGCTATCGGTACGATGAACGTTAGATAAGGACCGTTGTGTTATTCTGGGGCAAAATCATGCTATTGAGTGAGACTCTCTTAAGTCTCCCATATGAGCGTTTTGCTACCTAAACGGTCTAGTCGAAGGCTCTGTTAAGCTCTCTTCAATCATCATCTGTAGAGCGGAGGCCGATTTCGAGGTGCTTAGAACTGGGCAAAATACTCGTTCTTTGTCATTTCAACAGGCCTGATGGTTTTGCCCTGTCGAAAGGAGCGCGGAGTATACTAAATTATTAATAATAATGCAAAAATATTTTATGACCCGGTTACAGAACAAGCAGGCCTGACGGTTTTTTTGAGTCGATTTAATCGCTTTCTGCGGCTTGTTCAGCGGAGCTGTTATTGGTCTCTAAAAAGACCTTTTCAAACTCATAGGCGGGCACTGGTTTGCTGTAGATATAGCCTTGAATTAACAGGGTATGTGACAGCTCGCGTAAAAAATTGACCTGCTCTTCGGTCTCCACCCCTTCGGCCACCACGGTTAAGCGTTTGCTCTGCGCCAGTTTGACAATCGATTCGATAATGGCGACATCGTCGCTGTTTTGCGGTACATGGCGAATAAAGCTCTGGTCGATTTTCAGTTCGTGAATCGGCAGCTTTTGCAGATAACTCAGTGAGGAGTAACCGGTACCGAAGTCATCAATGGAGACATGAAAGCCCAGGCTGACCAGATGCTGAATCTTCTGCAGCGCCAGCTCGGTATTGCGAATCAATACGCCCTCGGTCAGCTCCAAAGTGATGTTGTTGGGATTGACCTGGGTGAACTTCACCAGACCGATGACCAGTTCGACAAAACTCTGCTCGTGGAACTGGATCGGACTGATATTGATGGAGACGCGCACATGCCCGTACTGCTCATCCCAGGCTTTGGCCTGCAGAAAGGCTTTGTGCATCACCCACAGACCGATCTTGATGATCTGGCGCCCCTCTTCGGCAACGGGAATGAATTCACCCGGCGGCACCAGACCCAGGGTTGGGTGGAACCAGCGCAGTAAGGTCTCGGCCGCCACGGTATTGCCATCGGCATCAATCTGCGCCTGGAAGTAGAGCTGGAACTCTTCATCCAGCTCCGAGTGGTTCAGGGCCTGTAGCATCTCCAGACGCTGTTTGGCAAAATCACACAGCTTGTCTTCAAACTGGAACACCTGATTGCCGCCCAGACTTTTGGCCTCATGCATCGCCAGGTTGGCGTGACGAATGATCTCATCGGTATTGTCATTGCCAGCTGCCTCTTTGAAGATGTAGAGGCCGACACTGGCGCTACAGTGAAGGGAGCGATGACGGATGGTGTAGCGGTCGTCAAGCGACTGTCGAATTTTATGTGACAGTCCTAAAATCTGGGTTACGGCCTCTTCGGCATCCTGACTGACCTCTTTAACCAGAACGGCGAACTCATCGCCGTCCAGACGCGCCACCACATTATCCGGCCCGGCCAGTTCGGTAATTTTTTGTGACACCAGAATCAGCAGCTGATCACCCAAAGCGTGGCCGAGCGTGTCATTGATCATTTTGAAGCCGTCCAGATCAAGCAGAATCAGGCCGGAGTAACTCTGTGAATTCGGCTGGTTTTCCAGGGTCGCGGCAATCTGGTTATTTAACAGGGTGCGGTTGACCAGGCCTGTCAGGTTGTCGTAGTAGGCTAGACGTTCAATTTCAGAACGCGCTGCGTGAATATCGGTAATATCCTGCAGTACCCCGATAAAGTGTTCGATATTGCGATTGGTGTCGGTCATCATCGACAGACTCAATACCGCATGGTATTGCACATCTGCAGACGGCGTCAGTTGCACCTCGCCACTCCAGCAGCCCTCTTGCAGCAGTGACTCCATCACCGAACCGAAAGGCACCTGCAGCACCACCTGTTTTTTCAGCCAGTCCAGATAGGTCATTTTGTGCAGCGTTTCTGGTTTGAGTCCGGTATAGGCCGAAAAGGCGTAATTGGGTTGGGTAATATAGCCGTTGGCATCGGTAATGAACTGTCCGGCGTAGCTGGCTTCCATTAACTTGATCTGGGCTTCGGCTTGAATTTGCAGCGACTGGTCTTGAATAATCACCAGCAGGTTTTCGGTTTTCTGTTCAACCGACTGGATTGGGTAGGCCTTGATTAGAACCGGAACCAGCGAATCTTTATTTTGGCTCGCAGTACCGCAGCGGATCCATAACAGCGGGCTGGTATGGTCGCTTTTGCCTTCAGTGTTGAACAGCTGTTGCTGTAACCAGGACTCAAGGTCAAACGGGATCTGTTTGCGTTTTTGCGAGTAGAGTTCGAACTTATCCAGCAGTTTGCGGGAAGCGGCAGGGCGGCTATTAATATACTCTTGGGCTTTGGAATTAATAAGCAGCGGTTCGAGATTAACCGAAAGCAGCATCAGGCCATCATAGAAGCTGTCGGCAATCTGCTGTTTTTGTACTTGATGGGCATGATTCAGCTGATCAATCAGCTGGGTCATCTCCGAATCAATATGAGGCGCTTGCATATAAATTACATGTAATCCAAGACGATAGAATTTAATTATCATACACAAAAAACCATTAAGGTCACAGGGTATTTTTGCGTAGTATTTTTTGGCTGGTAAACAGGGGGCTCTAAGGGCTTGGAGAACTCAATGATCTGCTGGATTTACGGCGATGAAAATTTTAATTTTCAGGGGACAAATAGACGGCTTCAAACTCATCCTTCGGACAAGGACGGCCATATAAAAAACCTTGAATAATGACTTCGTCAGGCTGTTGATGCA
>CAZNML010000008.1:0-39693 GCA_964574275.1 uncultured Thiosulfatimonas sp.
CGGTTGCATCTAATGCACGTGCCGCATCTGCTTTTGTTAAACCGGCTTCTTCTGCAATTGCACTTACTAATTCAGACTTGTTCATTATTTATCTCCATGAGTACCATTTGTTTGTTTTTTAAACGCCTTCTAAACGCTAGAAACATTTATAGCAATCCTTACTTAACAGTGTCAAGTAAAAACCCCCGATTTTTTAGTATTAATGTGTATTAATGGCGGTTTGAGCCTTTTTCCAGGCTTTTTTGCTTGTCAGCCCCCTTAAAAACGCCCATCTCATCAGCAGATGAAGCTTGATCCGTTTTTGCTTCCGGCATGCGTTCCAGGGCAACTTTCAGCACCTCTTCGACCCATTGCACTGGGTGAATATCAAGCTGCTGTTTCACATCCTCTGGCACATCAGCTAAGTCACGCACATTGTCATGTGGAATCAAAACGGTCTTAATTCCACCTCTTAATGCCGCTAAAAGCTTCTCTTTAAGCCCTCCAATCGGTAAAACCTCACCGCGCAGAGTGATTTCACCGGTCATGGCCACATCCGATTTGACCGGTATCTTGGTCAAAATGGAGGTAATCGCGGTACAGATAGCAATACCGGCGCTTGGACCGTCTTTCTTAATCGCTCCTTCCGGGAAATGCAAATGCAGGTCTAACTCTTCATAAAAGCTTGGATCCAAGCCCAGCTGTGATGAACGACTGCGAATCACACTCATTGCGGTATCAACCGACTCTTTCATGACACTGCCCAATTGACCGGTACTGGCCAGTTTGCCTTTCCCCGGCATGGCTGTGGCCTCAATACGCAATAGATCACCACCAACCCGTGTCCACGCCAATCCGGCAACCTGCCCGATTCGGTTCTCCTCATCAGCCAGGCCAATTCGATAACGCGCCACACCCAGATAGTCCTCTAAATCATCAGGGGTAACCGTGATCGGTGCAGACACTTCATCGGTTACAATCTTTTTAATCGCTTTACGACAGATTTTAGCCAATTCACGTGCTAACAGGCGAACCCCCGCTTCACGGGTATAGGTTTGAATAATCGCCTGTACCGCCTCTTCAGTCAGCTCTAACTCACCCTGCTTTAAACCATGATCCTTTTTCGCTTTCGGTAACAGGTGCTGCAGCGCAATATTAAGTTTTTCAGGTTCGGTGTAACCGGAGAGCTCAATCACCTCCATTCGGTCCAACAGCGCCTCTGGAATATCCATCGAGTTTGAAGTCGCAACAAACATTACATCAGACAGATCGTAATCCACCTCTAAATAGTGATCATTAAAGGTATGGTTCTGCTCTGGATCCAATACCTCCAACAGTGCCGAGGACGGATCGCCGCGCATATCGCTGGACATCTTGTCGATCTCATCCAGTAAAAACAGTGGATTTCGGGTGCCTGCACTGCTCATTTTTTGAATGATCTTGCCTGGCAGAGCACCGATATAGGTCTTACGATGCCCGCGAATTTCCGCTTCATCTCGCACACCACCCAGTGCCATACGCACATATTTACGATTGGTCGCTTCGGCAATAGAGCGCGCCAGTGAAGTTTTACCCACTCCAGGAGGCCCCACAAGGCATAGAATCGGCCCTTTTAGCTTACGCACACGTTTTTGTACGGCCAGATACTCAACAATACGCTCTTTGACCTTCTCCAGACCGTAGTGCTGGCTATCCAGTACCGCTTCCGCTTTATTCAGATCCTTAGAGACACGGCTGCGTTTCTTCCATGGAATAGACAACATCCAGTCAAGGTAGTTGCGTACCACCGTAGCTTCTGAAGACTGCGCCTGCATCATTTTTAATTTTTTAAGCTCGGATGTGGCTTTATTTCGAGCCTCTTCCGGCATACCCGCTTCACTGATCTTGGCTGACAGCTGCTCGTACTCACTGCTCTCCTCCTCTTCACCGGAGAGTTCACTGTGAATCGCTTTGATCTTCTCATTCAGATAGTACTCACGCTGAGTTTTATCCATCTGCTTCTTCACCCGCGTCGTGATGCGTTTTTCTGACTCCAGCATCTCCAGCTCAGTCTCAACCACACTCAACATACGTTCCAGTCGTTCATTAACCGGAATCAGCTCCAGCAAGCCCTGCTTATCTTCGACCTTAAGGTTGACATTTGCAGAAACCAGATCCACCAACTTATCAGCAGACTCCTCTTTCTTAACCGAGCTCACCACTTCAGAGGACACTTTCTTTTTCAAGTTGGCATATTTGGCAAAACTCTCTTTCAAAGCGCGCATCAGTACCACAGTGTCACTCGGATTCTCTTCCACCTGTTCAATCGCAGAAATATCTCCCAACAGCACATTGGTTTCATTGTTCAAACTGACCAGCTGAAAACGCTGCGCCCCTTCCACCAGTACTTTCACCGTACCGTCCGGTAATTTCAGCAACTGTAGAATATTGGCCATAGTCCCCACTGAATAGAGGTCTTCCAAATTTGGAACGTCCTGTTCAGCACTCTTCTGGGTCACTAAGAAGATCTGTTTATCCCCTTCCATCGCTTCATTTAGAGCTTCAATCGATTTTTCACGCCCAACAAATAGCGGCATGACGTTGCCTGGAAATACCACCACATCACGCAACGGTAGCACTAATACATTCATTTTCATTGATACTTGATCAAGTTCCATGTTTTTCCTTTATAAACTTACGGGCGAAAAAAATACCCAGACGAGCTGGGTATTTTTAAGAGATCACATCTTAAAGCGGCAAAAGTGACTACTCACTTGATGCTTTTTTTGGTGTCTCTTCTTTAAATACCTTCATTGGGGGCTTTTTACCCTGGATCACTGCCTTGTTAATAACGACTTTCTCGACATTTTTCAAGCTTGGCAGGTCATACATAGTATCCAGCAATAACTGCTCCAAAATTGAGCGTAGACCACGCGCCCCTGTTTTACGTTCAATAGCCAGCTTGGCAATTTCAGACAGCGCATCCTTTCTGAACTGCAACTCAGCACCTTCCAACTCAAACATTTTCTCGAACTGTTTCACCAAGGCATTCTTCGGTTCTGTCAGAATTTTAACCAACGCCTTCTCGTCCAACTCCTCTAAAACAGAGATCATCGGTAGTCGCCCAACAAACTCAGGAATCAGACCAAACTTAATCAGATCTTCAGGCTCAATCACCTTCAACTTCTGTGAAAGTGACTTCTTGTTATCTTCTGAACGCACTTCGGCCGAGAAACCGATACCGATATTAGTCTCCGTACGCTGATCGATAATACTATCCAGCCCCTCAAAAGCACCACCCACAATAAACAGGATTTTAGAGGTATCCACTTGAATCATATCCTGATTCGGATGCTTACGGCCACCCTGAGGTGGCACCGAAGCCATAGTCCCTTCAATCAACTTTAATAGCGCCTGCTGTACCCCTTCACCGGACACATCACGGGTAATGGATGGGTTTTCCGATTTACGGGTAATCTTATCGATCTCATCGATATAGATAATACCGCGTTCCGCTTTTTCTGGATCATTGTCGCAACGCTGCAACAGCTTCAATACAATACTTTCAACGTCTTCACCGACATAACCAGCTTCCGTTAACGTTGTGGCATCAGCAATGGCAAATGGCACATCCAGCAGACGCGCTAAAGTTTGCGCTAAAAGCGTCTTACCTGAACCGGTAGGACCGATTAACAGGATATTACTCTTAGTCAGTTCAACATCATCCTTGGCGTGCGAATTTTGCAGACGCTTATAGTGATTATAAACCGCGACAGACAGCACCTTTTTAGCCTGATGCTGACCAATAACATAGTCATCCAGGATCGTGCTGATCTCATGAGGTGTCGGCAGGTTGTCCAGTTCAAACTGAGACAGCTCCTCTTCACCAAACTCCTCTTGCAGGATGTCATTACAAAGCTCAACACACTCATCACAAATATAGACCGACGGCCCTGCAATCAGTTTACGAACTTCATCCTGTCCTTTTCCACAGAAGGAACAATATAGTGTCTTTTCATCACTCATGTGTGCAACCCTATCGCTCTGTTAAAACTTGATCAACCAAACCATAATCACACGACTCCTGTGCGCTCATAAAGTTATCTCGATCGGTATCACGTTCAATGGTTTCCATATCCTGGCCAGTATGATCCGCCAAGGCCTGATTTAAGGTGTTTTTAATCTTCAGAATCTCTTGAGCGTGAATCTGAATATCACTCGCCTGCCCCTGGAAACCGCCTAAAGGCTGATGAATCATCACACGTGAGTTAGGCAGCGCAAAACGCTTACCTTTGGCACCTGCAGAAAGCAGGAAGGAGCCCATACTGGCTGCCTGACCGATACACATGGTACTGACATCCGGCTTGATAAAACGCATGGTGTCATAAATCGCCATACCTGCGGTAACACTTCCACCCGGTGAGTTAATATATAGGTGAATGTCTTTATCTGGATTTTCAGATTCCAGGAACAGCATCTGTGCAACAATCAGATTGGCCATATGATCTTCAACCGGGCCAACTAAAAAGATTACACGCTCTTTTAACAGTCTAGAATAGATATCATACGAACGTTCACCACGACTGGTTTGTTCGATAACCATTGGTACTAATGAGTTTTGAATCAAGTTGCTATCCATTCTTTTTTTATTCCCTACTTCTGATCAATTATTTTAGATTAGGTGTATCTTAGCCTTTTCCAAAACAAAAAAAAACTTAACCCCTGAGACATTTCGAAAAAAATTCGTTTTTTGCCCAAAAGGTTAAGTTTTTAAACTAAAAAGCCCGCTTTTTACATAAAAAACGGGCTTTTAACAGTAAAAACAGCTTTTTTAATTAAAGAGCTGGATTAATTACTGACTCAAAAGATTTAGCAACAGTGGTTACTTTCGCTTCAGCACTGATTTTTTCAGCAACCTTGTTCTCAACAATAATGCCTTTGATCTCATTCATTGCTTGAGGGTTCTGCTTATACCAGTTGATAACCTCAGCAGGATCTTCATAAGAAGAAGCCTGTTCAGAGATAAACGCGTCAACATCTTCATTGGTTGCTTCGATGTTGTTAGCACGGATAACATCACCTAGGATCAAACCAAGTTTTACACGCTTCTCAGCATCTTCCTGGTAGTGCTCAGCAGAGATATTAACATCTTCCGCTTTCATACCTTGCTGCTGCATCTGCTGAACCATGTTGTTCATTAGGTTCTGAACTTCCTGGTCAACTAACGCTTTAGGCAGTTCAACATCAACTACTTCCTGTAGCGCTTCCATAGTTGCGGTACGGTTAGCGTTTTGAACGGCACGCGCCAGCTCTTTTTCCATGTTGTCTTTGATCTCAGCACGTAACGCTTCTTCAGTACCTGCTTCAACACCAAATGAGTTCACGAACTCTTCATCGATATCAGGAAGCTGCTTAGTAGAGATAGAGTGGATGGTGACATCAAACGCCGCCACTTTACCTTTTAACTCTTCTGAGTGGTAATCTTCCGGGAAGGTTACTTCAATTGTCTTCTCTTCACCTTTTTTCATGCCGATAAGACCGTCTTCGAAACCAGGGATCATACGACCGCTACCGATCTCTAAAGGAACGTTTTCAGCTGAACCACCTTCAAATGCTTCACCGTCTACTTTACCGACGAAGTCCATGATGACCTGCTCACCCTTCTTAACTTTCTTAGCACCACTCTTAGATGGTTTCCAAGCCATACGCTGTTCACGTAGACGAGTGATCATGCTTTCAACATCTTCATCTGTTACTTCAGCGCTGATTGTCTCAACTTCAACACCAGAGAATTCTGGAATAGTGATCTCTGGATAAGTTTCAAAACGAGCTACAAATGAAACTTCACCGTCTTTGTTATCCAACTCATCAAACATTGGGTAACCAGCAACTTTTAATGACTCTTGTGCAACCGCATCATAGAATACTTGCTGAATTTTCTCGCCCAAAACCTCTTGCTCAACCTGTGCACCATGACGTTTCTTAACCACGTTCAGTGGTACTTTACCTGGACGGAAACCGTCCATTTTTACAGTACGGCGGATTTCGTTTAAACGTTTCTCTACTTGACTGTTTAAATCAGCAGAAGGAAATGTGACAGAAATTTTATGCTCAAGACCTTGCTCTGGCTTTTCTACAGTTACTTGCATTTTACATTCTCAAAGTTGGTTATAAATAAATTGAAACGGATGTGCTCTTTGCACACCAGCTTAGAAATAAGGTGCGAAATTATACTTTTTTCTGGATCAAAATTAAAGAAAAACAAGGTAAAACAGTAAGAATTAATGATAAAATTTTGCTCAACTAAGAATAAATGATAGAATTTCATAAATTTTTTATATGTGCGCATTAACCATATGCCATGTAATTTTAGTTTTACTATTCAAGGATTTAATTATGAGCATTGAAAGAATTGTTATGTTAGTTGCGGGTTTCATGGTTTTGGCAAGCGCGATCTTAAGCGTTTACCACGCACCTGAGTGGATCTACCTAACTGGTTTTGTTGGCGCGAACCTAATGTTCTCTGCAATCACTGGCTTCTGCCCAATGGTTAAGATCTTAGAGAAACTTGGTTTTGAGCACGGCGCAACATTCAAGTAATCTCAAGTAGATTGAGCATTAAAAAAGGCCGGTTTTCACCGGCCTTTTTTGTGCCGGCATTAAGCACTAGCAATATCAGAACTCTACTGCAATCAGTCAACTTGCTGCTGATAGAACTTTTCCGTCTCCTGTTCAACCCACTCCTGTTTTTCCAGCCACTGCATCTCAACCTCTTCGATCAAACTCTCTAATTCAGCCTGACGCTTCAGCGTTTCGGTCAACTGCTGCTGATTGGAAGCTTCATAAAAAGCACTGTCCTCCATTAGAGTGTGCAATTCAGCCATTTCAGCCTGCGCTTTTTCCAGCTGCTTCTCCAGCTTCTTAATGGCCTGCTGTTCCGGTTTAATCAACTGTTCAAGCTGTTTACGCAGGTTGGCGTTTTGCTGGCGCTGCTGCTTTCTGTTTTTAGCCGGCTGCTCTTTATTTGAAGCTGACTGAACAGCCTCACTCTGCACCTCTTTAATCGCCTTAAGGCGTGCCTGCAGATAGGATTCCAAATCACCGTGATAGAGTGCTACCTCGCCATCATGCACCCACCAGAACTGATCGGCAATACTGGCGAGCAGATGTTTATCATGGGTAACCAGGATCAGTGCCCCGCTAAAATCCTGCAGCGCCATATCCAACGCATCACGTGTGTCCATATCCAGATGGTTGGTCGGCTCATCCAAAATAATCAGATTCGGTTTCTGGTAGACGATCATCGCCAAAGCCAAACGCGCTTTCTCGCCTCCAGAGAAAGTTTTAACGGCGGTTAAGGTCTGCTCATTGGAAAAACCAAACTGCCCTAAAAAGTTACGCGCTTCCTGATCGGAGATCTCGTCACTCAACGCCAGCATATGCTGCAGTGGGCTATGCTCCATAGTCAGGGCTTCCAGCTGGTGCTGGGCAAAATAACCGATCGACACGCCTTTGCTTAACTGCACCAGGCCTGCCTGCGGCTTTAGCTCATTGACCAGCAGCTTAATCAGTGTCGACTTACCCGAACCATTGACACCCACCAGACCGATACGATCACCGGCCCGCAATACCAGATTAGCATCGCTCAATATGGATTGATCTTTATAGGCAAAACTCAAGCCCTCAACCCGCACCATCGGGTCCGGCTGATGTTTCGGTTCAAAAAACTGAAACTGGAATGGGTTAGTCGCCTGCACCGCGGCCACCTGCTCCATACGCTCCAGTGCTTTGACCCGGCTCTGTGCCTGTTTGGCCTTTGAAGCCTTGGCTTTAAAACGCTCAATAAATGACTTCAGGTGCTGCATCTGCTGCTTCTGCTTCTCATGCAAGGCGTGCTGCTGCATCAACTGCTCATTACGCTGGCGTTCAAATGAGGCAAAGTTACCAGAGTAGTAGGTGATCTTGTGATGGTGAATATGGGCAATACCCTGCACAACCTGATCCAAGAAATCACGGTCATGCGAAATAATCAGTACCGCCCCCTGATACGCTTTAAGCCACTGTATCAACCAGGCCACCGCCTCAATATCCAGGTGGTTAGTCGGCTCATCCAGCAGCAAAAGATCAGAGCGCTGCATCAGGGCACGACCCAGCTTCAAACGCACCTGCCAGCCACCGGAAAAAGAGTCGATTGACTTGCTTAAGTCACCAGGCTTAAAACCCAGCCCGGCTAACAGCTGCTGCGCCTGTTGCGGCACCGCATAGCCGGAGATTTTATCTAACTCATCGTAAGCTTTAACCAGGGCATCATGATCGCCACTGCTCTCGGCCTGCTTTATCTGCTGCATCAGCCTGGCGTAGTGGGTATCCCCAAAGCAGATATAATCCAGCACACTCAATTCACTGTGCTGAACCTCCTGCTCAACATAACCAATCAACCAGTCAGCCGGAATCCCAATCTGCCCGTTCTCAATCGGCACATCACCCATAATCGCTTTAAACAGGGTCGTCTTGCCGGCACCATTTTGACCCACCAGACCAATTTTATGCCCTGGATGGACATTAAGGCTGACATGATCAAACAGCGGTTTCAGGCCTGCTTGAATAGAGACGTTCTGAATCGATAACACTTTATATCAGGCCTGTTGATTTTGATGAAGCTGACCGTCGAGCAAGGTCAGCTG
This sequence comes from uncultured Thiosulfatimonas sp., assembly GCA_964574275.1. Lineage (GTDB taxonomy): Bacteria > Pseudomonadota > Gammaproteobacteria > Thiomicrospirales > Thiomicrospiraceae > Thiomicrorhabdus. The sequence continues at coordinate 8,643 of CAZNML010000008.1, forward strand.
ACGATCCATTCTCTCTGCCAGATCCAGGTCATGAGTCACCACCAATAGCGCAGTTTCCAACTCCTGATTCAGCTCCAGCATCAGCTGAAACACCTGCTCGGCAGATTCATGATCCAAATTACCGGTCGGCTCATCCGCCAGAATAATATCCGGTTCCGTCACCAAAGCACGGGCAATGGAGACACGCTGACGCTCACCGCCGGAAAGCTCAGAAGGCTTATGCTGCATACGAGCACCCAAACCGACACGCTCCAATAACTGCTGCGCCTTTTGTTGCGCCTGTGCCGGCTTCACACGTCGAATACGCAGCGGCACCATCACATTTTCCAGCGCGGTCAGTTCCGGCAGCAGGTGGTGAAACTGGTAGACAAAGCCCATATGCTGGTTACGCATCGCCCCGCGTTTAGCACCCCGCAGTTGCGAGAAAGCGCTGCCCATTAACTCAACGCTGCCACTACTGGGTTTATCCAGCCCCGCCAATAGATGCAACAGCGTACTTTTACCGGAACCGGAAGTACCGACAATGGCCACCTTCTCGCCTTTGCTTACCTGTAACTGTAGATCATGCAACACGGCGGTATCAATCACTCCGTCCTTATAGACCTTCTGCAGATCTTTGGCGACCAGGACCGCAGGTTTGTTTTCAAGGCTCAAGCCCTCAAGATTCAACTGATTACTCATAACGTAACGCCTCTGCCGGTTGTACTTTAGAAGCTTTCCAGGCCGGATACAAAGTAGCCAGCAGGGTTAACACAAACGCCAACCCGGTGACATACCAGACATCCTCCCACACCAGCTTTGATGGAACGGAGCTAATATAATAAACATCAGCTGGGAAAAACTGGAAGCCAAGCAGGTTCTCAATAAATGGAATAATGACATCAATATTCATCGCCAGTGACACCCCGCCCAGTAAGCCAAGGAACGCGCCGGTTAAACCAATCACCAGCCCCTGAATCATAAAGATCGACTGAATCGCCAGCGGTGTCGCCCCCAGGGTTCTCAGTACCGCAATGTCGCCCTGCTTATCGGTCACTACCATCACCATGGTGGAGACGATATTAAACGCCGCCACCATAATAATCAGCGCCAATACGATGAACATCATGCGCTTCTCCATCTCTATCGCCTTAAAGAAGTTGGAGTGCTGCTGCGTCCAATCACGCACATACATCGGCTCTGGCAGCTGCATGCCTAACTGCTGACGCACCTGATAGACCTCAAACAAGTCCTCAATGCGCAGCTGCAAGGCACTGACCGCCTGTTTATACTTAAAGACCTTCTGTGCATCTTGAATATGAATAATGGCTAAGCCACTGTCATACTCATGCATACCCGCTGAAAAGATGCCGGCAACGGTAAAACGTTTAATTCGTGGCACGATTCCCACCGGCGAGAAGCTGCCCTGCGGGGCGATCAGCGTAACCTTATCACCGACCGACACACCGAGACTGCCCGCCAGCTCTGAACCCAGAATCACACTATAGGATTTCGGCTTCAGGTCAGACAGAGAACCTGCCAGCATCTTGCTCTCTATATCCGCTACCTGCCCCTCATAATCCGGGTGCACGCCACGCACCGCAACCCCTTTTACCTTATCACCACGGGTTAGCATGCCCTGCTCCATAATATTTGGCGCGGCACCCAATACCTCACTGTTCTGCTGCACGGCGGCATAGAGTTGCTCCCAGTTATGCAGACGCTCGTTGTGCTCGGTCAAAGTCAAATGCGCCGTCATCCCCAGAATACGGTCACGCAGCTCGTGCTGGAAACCGTTCATAATCGACAGCACCGTAATCAGTGCCGTCACCCCCAGAGCGATACCAATCATGGAGGAGAAGGAGATAAATGAGATAAAGCCGTTACGACGTTTCGCTTTGGTATAACGTAAACCTAATAACAGCTCATAAGGCAGTTTAAACATATTCAACCTAAGTTAAGATTTATTGGTGTGATCGGAGTCTTGCTGTGAAGCCGATGACGTTGATTTATAAGAGATAAAAACGGGCAATTCGATATTAAAAACAATCGCCCATACGCGCAGGCCTAAAGTGACTAAAATCGCCACCATCACCGCCATGTCCATTGACAAGCCAAACTGCTCCAATAACAGCAGCAGGCTGGCACCGACAAAAGAGGCCGTAGCATAGATCTCTTTACGAAATACCAGCGGCACCTCACCCACCAGCACATCACGAATAATACCACCGGCGACCCCGGTCATAATACCGGTCATAATGGCAATCGGATCCGAAAAACCTAAAGCCATCGCTTTTTGTGTGCCGATCACCGTAAACACCGCCAACCCCAGAGCATCTAAAAACAGCAGTAATTTAACCGGCAAGCGCTTATAACGAGCCAGAAAAAACAGCAATATGGCTGAGATCACCACCACAAAAATATAGATATCATCCTGCGTCCAGAACACCGGCTGATCAATAATCAGGTCGCGCAGAGTACCGCCGCCGATCGCCGTGACCATCGCAATAACAATGGCACCAAACAGGTCCAACTGCTTACGTCTGGCTGCCAGCAAGCCGGTAATGGCAAACACCACCGTGCCCAACAGATCAAGATAATGTAAAGAGAGCGCTAAATTCATGCGCGTATTATAAAGGATGCGTCCAGCAAGTAAGACGAATATTGAAGGGGTTTTTTTACGTAGATACAAAAACGCCCTCTTGCGAGGGCGCTTGAGCTGATTCAGAAAACCGAGTTATTTGGTTTTGTTTTCTGACTGAAGACGGTTAATACCCAGCATCTTCATCATGTACTTCTGATAGATTGGCTCAGAGTTACCCGCTTTCATATTACGGATAAAGTACTTCTCAAATGCGATCTTCGCTAAGTGAACCCACTTACCTTTTTTCGCCCACGTTAAGTTACGTGGTGGAATCTGAGGAAGCGCTACGAATGCCGCACCGGTGTCACCCATATCGGCAAGACAAACCGTATTCCAGGTTGGAATTTCATGCGGGTCTTTACCTTGCAGGTTAGATTCGATGTTATGACAGATCGCAGTAACCATTGACTCAATCATCAGACCAGTTTTTGGTGTTCCGCATGGTACCGGACACTTGGTGTCAACCGGTGGAATCGCGATCCCTACACCTAAAGCGTAGATATTGTGATACGTTGGGTTACGGCTAAACTCATCAACCTTAACAAAACCACGTGGGTTAACCAGAGGACCACCCATCTTCTCTGGATCTGGATCAACCATATCCGTTAAGAATTTAGAACCTTTAAAGGCCGGCAGCATCATGGCGTATTTGAATGGCAGTTCGTGCTTATTGATCACTTCACCCTGGTTGTTGTGCTCATCAACATACATGATTCCATCAGCGATCTTAGTTGTCTTGGCGTTACAGATCCAGTCGATGTGACGGTTACGCATCTCTGATTCCATCAGACCTTTAGAGTCACCGACACCACCTAGACCCAGGTGGCCGATATAAGGCTCAGCCGTTACAAATGTCATTGGCACGCGGCTACGCAGCTTACGCTTACGCAGATCGGTTTCCATAATCATGGCAAACTCATAAGCCGGACCGAAACAAGAGGCACCTTGCACCGCACCGATAATGATTGGGCCAGGATCCTGACAGAACTCTTCCCACTGCTCATGCGCTTCAACAGCGTGCGGTGTTGTACACACAGAAACCGTATTACCACCGTGGCTCTTAGGACCAAAACCTTCAACTTCATCAAATGCCAATGCCGGACCGGTTGCCAGAACCAAGTAGTCATAATCCATCTCTGAACCATCATCCAGCGTGATCTTGTTGTTTTCAGGATCTAAACCAACACAAGTCTGGTTATAGAACTCCAAACCTTTACGAGTCAGATACGGTTCCAGCTTGAAAGAGATATCTTCCGGCTTTCTCCAACCCACCGCAACCCAAGGGTTTGAAGGGACAAAGTTGAACTCGTCAATCGCATTGACTACTTTAACGGTATGACCTTTATCCAAGTGCTTACGAATATCGTAAGACATAGGTAAACCACCTGTGCTAGACCCGACTACAACGACTGTTGCCATGCTGCTTTCCTTTTTTTGTTTTTTTATTCATTGAATTTGCAATGTATTAAATTGGCCTGAAGCGCTATCCGAATACATTTCAAAACTCATTGGATAATGGACTAAACTGAATCAAATTAAAAATAAAATTTATCAATCACGCATTAACTAAACTAATTGAAATATTTGGCGACACTTACATATAGTCAGTTTTACCTATTAAATACAGTGGTTTATCTAGGCCTTCCAATTTAGCTCGTTTTTTTGGCGCACCAAAAACGCCGGAATAATAAACAAAATAACCAGGGTCGCAAACACCAGCGATACCATGGTAATCAAGCTGGCCTGCTGAATCTGTAGTTGCGGACTGAACAGTAACACCAGCAGACCGATCATTACAATCCAGCTTGTCATCCAGATAGGCCGACCGACACTGGCCATAGCGTATCGAACCTGAGACGGGGGGTCAGAGAACACACTTTGCTGGGCGCGCACATAACGCGAAAAGAAGTGAATGCCGTCATCCACAATCAAACCCATTGGCACCATCACCAGCAATAGCGAGAGCGGTTCGGCTTTCACCAGCAGCGTAAACACCGCCAGAGTCAGAGTCAGAGCCAGCAGATTGGCCACCGTATTCGTCAGTGCCAGTTTAAAACGCTTCCAGAACAGCATAAACAGCACGCCCATAAACAGCAGCATCCACCCCATCTGTTCCAAAATCGGCAGCAGCGACGTTTGGGTAAACCACAGCAGAGCCAAAAAGCCCACGCCAAACATCAGCAAAATTAATTTAACCAGGCCTGGTGATCTCTGCATCCACTGCGCCACAAAAGCGTAACCATAACGGTCCGCGCTGTGCCCCACTCGAAACTCCAACAACCAGCTGAGCAGAATCAACGGCAGCCAGCTTAAAGTGGTTAAGTAACTGACCAATACCCCCATACCGACAATCCACGCCATCGCGGTCAAATCTGCTTCATACCAGGCGGCAAACACAAACCCCAGCGCCGTGGTCAGATTAGCCAGAAAAATCGGCGAGCTATTGAATTTAAGCGCCTCTGCCACCGCATCAAACTGAAACAGGCCACGCGCCATCTCTCTAAGCAGCGTGCTTAACACATGCACCAGATTACTGGTCATCACCGTCATCAGCACCACCAGACCCAATAGACTACTCTCATCCACCGCATAGCCGAGCCAGCCTGTTGCTCCCAGTGTCATCAGCAGTATATACAGGCTCAATCCAAACTGCAGCATGGCCGCTTTTATGGAGTCAAGCAGCTTGGCCATGGCGACACTCATCAGCACGATACTGCCAAACAACAGGCCCCACGACAGCGTAGAGACCGTCTGCTCAAGCTGCATCACCCCCGCCATGACCGCCAGGCTTAGCAGTGACAATACTGCAAACAGCCCGCCCTTGTTATGCGCGATGATCTGTACCCAGCTAAATGCCCAATGCCCGTACATAAAACTCCCTCTATGGCTTAACTAACAGCCCGGTAAATACTCTATTCGGGAAAATATCGCTTATTGCACAACGATTCGTTCCCATCAAATTGGGAGCTAGTTTAAAATATTGTGTTTCGTCATAGCAAAAGAATTACCGTTAATTTAATGAAGTCGTCAAACAGCAAAACCCCGCTTTTCAGCAACCAAGCCATCAACACCAGCGGCCACCGCTCATACTGGGGCGGCTTAAACCCGGCCGAACAGTCTTTGGCCATTGCCAATCAGAGCAAACACTCAAGCGGCCTGCTGGTGGTGATGACCCCGGACAGCCAGAGCGCCAGCCGTCTGATTGATGAACTCCAGTTTTTCCACCCACAACAGGCTCTGCTCTCCTTTCCAGAGTGGGAGACATTGCCTTATGATCAGTTCTCACCGCACCAGGATATTATCTCCGAACGCCTGAAAACCCTGTACCGCTTACCGAATATCAAACAGGGCATTCTCGTGCTGCCGGTGGCTACACTGGTACAACGACTGGTGCCGCACGACTATATTCAGAAATTTACCTTTCTGCTCTCCACCAATGAGGTGCTGGAGATTGAGGCCTTCACCAAAAAACTTGAAGCCGGTGGCTACCAGCGTGTCAGTCAGGTCATGGAACACGGTGAGTTTGCCATTCGCGGTTCGATTATCGACCTGTTTCCAATGGGCAGCAAACGCCCCTACCGTCTTGACCTGTTTGATAATGAGATCGAAACCATCCGCAGCTTTGATCCGGAGACACAGAGATCAATTGACAAGATCGACAAGATTCAGCTGCTGCCGGCCAAAGAGTACAACTTTACCCAGGAGGGTATCGACCTGTTCCGTCAGCAGTTCAAACATGAATTTGGCGATGACAGCAGCCGCACGCAAATCTACACCGAAGTCAGTCAGGCCAATACGGTTGGTGGTCTGGAGTACTACCTGCCGCTGTTCCACGAAGGCCTGACCTCCTTTTTTGACTATCTGCCGGAAGACACCACCCTGTTTGAGATCGGTGATCTGGAGCAGAGTATCGACATCGTACTTAACGAGTATGATGAGCGCTATGAGATCGGCCAGCACAACCCGGACTTCCCGATCCTCAAGCCGGAAAAGCTGATCCTTAATAAGACCGAATTCCTGACCGAGCTGAAAGGTCTGCACCGCATTACCTTGCAGGAGGCGCCCACCGATAAGACCACAACACGCTTTGACACTCTATCCCTGCCCGATCTCAGCATTCAAAACAACAGCGACTACCCGCTGGCGAAACTGAATGCATTCTGCGATCAGAATCCGAGCCGTATTATCTACAGCGCCGAGAGTACCGGACGCCGCGAAACCCTGCTGACGCTGCTTGGCAAACACAAGCAGCACCCTAAGATTGTTGACAACTGGCAAGTGGCGCTGGAGTCCAAAGAGCCCTACACCATTGTGGTCAGTCCGCTGGAGATGTCGATTCATACTCCTGAAATCAGTGTCATCTGTGAAGCACAGATCTTCGGCCAGACGGTGGTGCAGAAGCGTCGCCGCAAACGTAAACACAATGACTTTGAAGCGGCCATTAACAACCTGATCGAGTTGGAAGTCGGCAGCCCGATTGTGCATATCGATAACGGCGTTGGCCGTTACCAGGGGCTGCAGTCGCTCGACATTCAGGGCGTACCGCACGAGTTCCTGATGATTGAGTATGCCGGAGAGGATAAGCTCTATGTGCCGGTGACCTCGCTGCACCTGATCAGCCGCTATACCGGTGCCTCCCCGGAGACCGCACCGCTGCATAAACTCGGCAGTGATCGCTGGGAGAAAGCCAAACGCAAAGCCGCGGAGAAGGTGCACGATGTGGCGGCCGAACTGCTGGATATCTACGCCCAGCGCGAAGCGCAACCCGGTTACGCCTTCCAGACACCGGAAGAGGCTTATCAGCGTTTTGCCGCCAGCTTCCCGTTTGAGGAGACCCCGGACCAACAGAGCGCGATTGAGGCGGTGATTGAGGATATGCACGCCAGCCGCCCAATGGATCGTCTGGTATGTGGCGATGTCGGTTTTGGTAAAACCGAGGTGGCGATGCGTGCCGCCTTTATCGCCGCCTACGATGGCAAACAGGTGGCGGTACTGGTACCGACCACCCTGCTGGCGCAACAGCACTATGAGAACTTCCGCAACCGTTTCTCCGACTGGCCGATACGCATTGAGGTGCTGTCGCGTTTCCAGACCAGCAAACAGCAAAAAGCCATTTTGGATGATCTGAAAGCGGGCAAGGTTGACCTGATTATCGGTACCCACAAGCTGATTCAAAAAGATGTGGAGTACGCCAGTATCGGCCTGATTATTATTGATGAGGAGCACCGTTTCGGTGTGCGCCAGAAAGAGCAGCTTAAAAAGCTGCGTACTCAGGTCGATGTACTTACTATGACCGCCACCCCAATTCCTCGTACTCTGAATATGGCGATGAACGACCTGCGTGACCTGTCCATTATCGCCACCCCGCCGGCCAAACGTCTGGCGATTCAGACCTTTGTGCAGGAGTGGAACGAGGACACGGTACGTGAGGCCTGTCTGCGTGAGATTCGACGCGGCGGTCAGATCTACCTGCTGTATAACCATGTCGACAAGATCGAGAAGATGGTCAGCGATATGCAGGCGCTGATCCCGGAAGCCAAGGTGGATTACGCCCACGGGCAGATGAATGAGCGCGAGCTGGAGACGGTAATGGAGAACTTCTACCACCGCCGCTTCAATATTCTGGTGTGTACCACCATTATTGAGACCGGAATCGATATCCCAACCGCCAATACCATTCTGATTCACCGTGCCGACAAGTTTGGTCTGGCGCAACTGCATCAGCTGCGCGGTCGAGTCGGTCGTTCGCATCACCGCGCTTACGCCTATATGTTTACCGCCGGTAAATCGCTGATGACCAAAGACGCCGACAAACGTCTGACCGCCATTGCCAAACACAATACGCTGGGTGCCGGCTTTATGCTGGCCAGCCACGACCTGGAGATCCGCGGTGCCGGTGAGCTGCTGGGCTCTGGACAGTCCGGCCAGATTCAGGAGGTCGGCTTTGGCCTATATAACGAGCTGCTGGAGCGCGCGGTCAAGGCGCTTAAGTCCGGTAAACAGCCGGAGCTGAGCACCACGCTGCATACCGGCAGTGAGGTGGACTTAGGTTTCCCTGCCTTGATTCCGGAGGACTATCTGCCGGATATTCATACCCGTCTGGTGTTCTACAAACGCATTGCCAGTGCCGAATCCAACAGTGCCCTGCGTGAGCTGGAGGTGGAGATGATCGACCGTTTCGGTCTGCTGCCGCAACAGGTTAAACACCTGTTTGCCGTCACCCAGATGAAACTGATTATTGAACCGATCGGCATTACCAAACTGGACGCCTCGGACGGCATGATTCGTATTCAGTTCAATTCACAACCGAATATCGACCCGTTGAAACTGATTCAGTTGATTCAGGCCTACCCGAAAAACTACCAATTAAAAGGCCAGACCGAATTGAAATTTTTCGATACAATGCCCTCTATTGAGGAACGAATCTCAGCCATTGAACTGATGATTAACTCCATTAAAAATGACTAAATAATTTTAAACAGGCCTGCTGAAAATGCTTAATCGCTTGAAAAAACAGTTCACTCTCTCACTCATGTTCATCACGCTGGGGCTCTTCTCCAGTAGCAGTGCTTCAGAGGAGCAGATTCCCAACTACACGCTGGAAGTCATTGTCTTTGAAACCTTCGCTTTAAAGAGCTGGACCGAAGAGTACTGGCCAGAGGAGCTAGATCAGCTGGACTATGAAAACAACCTGTTTTTGGCCGATGTTTTAGCCAATCCACAAGCCAATATTGAGCAGAGGTTTGCGGCGCAAGAGATTGAATTAAAAGAGGTTGCCAAAAAGCTTTCGCCCAACAAAGGTTATAAAATCCTGTTTCACCAGGCCTGGTCACAAAACACCTATGCCGACTTGAAAATGCCGCAGTTACTGATTGAAGCCGCACATGACAATACACAGATGGCAGGTACGGTTAAGCTCTATAAAAGCCGTTACGCCCATGTCGATTTTGATCTGAGATTTGAGCGCCGCATTCCGGATCGCATCAAAACTCTGTTCTTTGAACAGCAGAAGATCACTCCATTCGACATTGAACCGGAGAGCTGGCAGTTTGAACTGCGCGAGTCACGTAAAATCCGCCCGAATCAACTACACTATATTGACCACCCGCTGTTCGGTATCTTGGTTCAGTTGCGTTATAACGGCCCTGCCGAAGAGGTTGCGCCAACAACCGCGGCACGTTAAGTGGGTGTCATTTCAAAACCACTGTTTTCAAATTCATCAGGCCTGACTATTTTACAGGCCGTTTTACATCGATTTTTAGCCCATTTTCAATTAAGAGGTCTCTGATTTGACTCCTGAACTCTATAAAGTCTGTGATTTAGGCAATGGCGCCCTGTTTGTTATGCCTAAACCCACCAGTGAAACCCTGCTGGACGATATCGCCTACTACAAGTCACAAGGGGTCACCAAAGTGATCAGTCTGCTGCACGCGCAGGAGATAGAGAAGCTCGGTATGCTGATGGAGCCGGACGCCTGTGATGCCCACGGCGTCAAGTTTGAGAACTTCCCGATTACCGATATGAGTGTGCCGGAGATTGAGCGCTTACAAGGCCTGCATCAACGCCTGAAAGCGGAGATCGATCAGGGTGAAGCCATCGCCGTGCACTGTCATGGTGGCCGTGGTCGCGCCGGCATTGTCGCCATTACGCTGATGGTAGAGCACGGTATTGATGCCGATAGCGCCATAGAGCTGGCCTCAGAGGCACGCGGCGACAGAATGCCGGTCAATGACCTGCAACTTAACTTTGTGCGAAACTACGGCTAAGGCAGTCAAGATGTCGCGCTGGTTTATCTACGCAGGCCTGATACTGGTGTTAATCGGTATTATCCTGCACTTTGCCCCGAATCTGTTTAACTGGTTCGGCAAACTGCCCGGCGACATCAACCACCAATCCGAAAACGGCCGCGTCTTTATCCCCATCACCTCCATGATTATTATCAGCCTGGTACTCACCGTGCTGATTAATATTTTTAAACGCTAAACCACTAGCGCCACTCAAAAACACCGCAACCGCCTGTCTATTCGCACTGGCAAGCACTGACTCTTCCTGCTATTATGCGTAAGCAATATAAATTACTGATAACAGATTATTACCAGTAAACTGTTAAATACAGAACCTGATCAATTTATGAACATTGAATGCCTGTTTAGACTCCCAATTAGATATTTTTTATGACTACAACCATTGATAATTCAGTCTATATTTGCCGCCCTAACCATGAGGATTGGCAACAGATCCCTGCTTTGCTGAAAACAGCCAACTTTGACCAGATTGGTGGGCCGGAGATGTATCGTTTCCTGCCTGAAAATGCGTTTGTTGCCAAGCAGCAGGACAGGGTCATTGGCGTTGCTGGCTACGAAATTTTAGATGACATTAATGCAAAGACCACTTTATTGGTGGTTATGCCTGAGCAAAGAGGCAATAAAGTGGGTTCTCTCTTGCAGAGGCAGCGATTGGATTTCTTGAGAAAACAGGGGGTCAAAAATGTCTATACCAATTGTGATGACGACAGAGTGATTGCATGGAATTGCCGTGAATTTGGCTTCCGCCCCACAGGCCGACTTATCGATAAAGAGGAGAGCTATGGGCGCAATGATCGCAGTTTTTGGACCAACCTCAGGCTTGAACTGGACTCCGAAGCGCATTTGATGTCACCAGTCTTCCCCTCTTTTGAGGGCAAAGAGAGAGTTTTTTATGACTTGACGGATTCGCAAACCAATAATGAGTTGCAGCAAGCGGTTTTTAAAGTAACCGATCAAATGAAGCTGAATCGAGATCGATATCTTTCCGGCAGTTTCAAAGCGGTTGATGATGCCAACGAGCGGGTTGCAGAGAACCAGCTGAATGATTTGCTTAATCAAAACCGCTGGGTAAGCGACATTGTTGAAAAAAGAGAGATATCAAATTGCATCCCTTTTAATTTCAGTAATGTTGATCAGGCGGTAATGGATGAGCAACTTGTTACGCTGAGGCAGGAGTTGGACGCGCTGATGCTTAAATATGCAAAAGAGTGGTTTCCAGGCTGCCCTGACGTCACTGTGGAAAATACAGGGCATTTTTGGTATCCAAAAGGGTCGTATATGGGGTGGCATACGAACCTTAGAACGCCCGGATGGCGATGTTATATCAATGTGGTTGAAGAGGATAACAGGTCATTTTTTCGCTACCGAGACCCTGCAGACGGAAAAATTGAGACCCTGTGGGATAAGAAATGGAATATCCGTTTTTTTCACATCACACCAACGCAACCCTTGTGGCACTGTGTTTATTCCGACACCAATCGATTCAGTCTTGGCTATAAATTTATACTGAACTGAGTGCTGTAGAGCCTGTAAACCGACAATCGAGCCAGAGTAAAGTCAACCTTTTAACCTGTTGAAATTTAACCAAATATGTCAATTGAGTCGTTCTATCTTTTGTTTGCAGATGCCATTCTGCTGATACATACGCTGTTTGTGGTTTTTGTGGTTGGCGGTCTATCGGTGATCTATATCGGTTATGGCCTGACGTGGACCTGGGTGCGCAACTACTGGTTTCGTCTGTTGCACCTGCTTGCCATTGTGTTTGTGGTGTTGGAGTCCTGGCTCAGAGTGGTCTGCCCGCTTACTTTGTGGGAGATGCAACTGCGGCAGAAAGGCGGTGGGCTGATCTACGAAGGTTCTTTTATTCAGTACTGGCTGCAGACCCTGCTCTATTATGAAGCGCCAGGATGGGTATTTGGAACTGCTTACACCCTGTTTGCAGGCCTGGTAATTGCCAGCTGGTTTATAGTGCCGCCTAAACGCTAAACCCTTTAAACCAGTTTGAAAGCCAGATTGAATTGAGCAGCCTCAAATTTGTAACTTAATCGATCAGGCCTGGTTAAAACGCCAGACGATCTTCAAACTTCTCCAACGCCTGCATCACGCAGGCTTCATCTTTCTCGCCACCGGGCGCGCCACTGACGCCAATGGCACCGATGCGCATGCCGCCACTGATAATCGGCACCCCGCCAATCATCATCAGTACGCCATTGACGTGATTCAGTTCGGGGCGGATATCACCGCGTTTGGCTCTAAAGTCACCCGACTTAAGACCGGACATAATGGTGGCATTGGCTTTCTCCTCGGCAATCTGCAGGGTGAACTTGGAAGCGAAGTCATCACGCAGCGCCACCCGTTGATTGCCGTGCTTGTCCACCACCACCGCACTGACTGAATAGCCCTGCTTACGGCACGCCAAAATAGACTCGGTGGCGATGTCCTGCGCCAGCTCCAAACCGATATTGCGCTCTTCCAGTACATCTTCGGCCAATGCTGGCTGAGTCAGACAAAGCGTGGCAACAGCAAATGCTAACAATTTGAATTTCATAGTATTTCCTTTACAAACAATCCTAAACAGATCAACACGATGTTAATCGTAGCCAGCGCCGGACTCTTCACGGCGTAATCAATACTATCTTATAATCCAAAACCTTTTACAATATCGTTCTAAATAACTTTAACGCAACGCAACGCAAGCAGATGAAACCTTTTTCAGAATCGAGCGAACAGAATAAACGTGTCATCTTAGAGGCGATTGATCCGCTATTGACCGATTGCCGGCAGGTGCTGGAGGTGGCCAGTGGTACCGGACAACATGCAGTCTATTTTGCAGAGCAGATGCCACAGCTGATCTGGCAACCCTCCGATCTTGAAATGTGTCTGCCCGGCATTCAACAGTGGATCGCGGACTCCGAGCTGCAGAATATCCTGCCCCCATTTAAACTGGATGTGGCCTGCAGTGAAGACTGGCCCGAGCAGGACTATGATGCCATCTACAGCGCCAACAGCTTTCATATTATGAGTGCAGACGGCGTTGAGGCGTTTTTTGAGCATGTTGCCGGCCATGTTAAGCAGCGTGGTTTAATTACCGTTTACGGCCCTTTTAACTATGACGGTGCCTTCACCAGTGACAGCAACGCCCGTTTTGATCAATGGTTAAAACAGCGCGATGCCGCCAGTGGCATTAAGGATTTTGAGTGGTGTAACCAATTGGCCGAGCAGGCCGGTTTTACACTGCTGCATGATATCGAGATGCCGCACAATAACCGCACACTGTGCTGGCAAAAAAATCGTTAACTTCCCTCTCAACATTGAACAGCAGAAGCGATAACCCATGGACGAACTTAATTTACATATTATCGGCACGGTACACAGCCCGTTTCAGGAGAAGTTTGGCGTACCCCGACAGCCCGGCCTGATTGAGGGCAATATCGGTCAGATCGAACTGTTTGCGCCGTGGAATCGTCAGGAGGCGCTACAGGGTTTGGAGGGCTTCACCCATATCTGGGTGATGTTTGTATTTCACCAGGCGATCAAAGCGGTTGAGGATTGGCGCCCAACGGTGCGTCCGCCACGTGAGGGGGCGAAACGTCAGGGGGTGTTTGCTACGCGCTCGCCCTACCGCCCCAACCCGATCGGCATGTCGGTGCTGGAGTATCACGGCTGGGAGAAGAAGAACGGTAAACTGCTATTGAATGTCTCCGGTCTGGATCTGATTGACCAGACCCCGGTAGTCGATATCAAACCCTATCTGCCCTACGCCGACAGCCTGCCGCAGGCTCAGGGCGGCTTTGCCCATCAGGCACCGGAATCAAACGATATCAGCGTCACATTCAGTGAACAGGCGGCACAGCAACTGAGCCAGGCACAACAGCGCTACCCGAATTTAAAACCTCTGATCGAAAGCACCCTGAGCCACAACCCACGGCCGGTGCACTTCGGCAATATTGATAAACGCAAACACTTTGGTATCAAACTCTATGAGTATCAGATCAATTGGCTGCTTGAGCAGAGACATATCACGGTATTGTCAATTGAGCGCGCACAGAAATAAGGGAAATAAATTGAACAGGCCTGCTTAAAAGAACCAGGTAAACGTCAGCGAGGCAAAACGAAACACATTTTCAGGCTGATCCTTATAAACCTGACCGATGGCATTACCACTCAAGCTCAAAGCAAAATCCTGATAACTCAAGCCGGCGCCGTACTGCAGCATCGGTACCCAACGGTAACGTTTGATCAACGTTTTGTCATTGGCAAACAGGCGGCCGTCCACCAAAGCGCTGTAGACCAGGTAACTCATACCAGCGCTGCCGAAATAGAAATAGCCCAGATCCTGCCCGTTTGAACGCACATGGTTAAGCTGGTTATACATCAATACCGGTTGGCTGTTAACCGCTCTTAGCAAACCGACACCCACATAGCCCTGCGTTAATGGGCTGCCCAGTTTTAACCAGGTGGAGTGATAAGCCTGCCAATCATCAACTTGAAACCAGTCCGTCATCACATCCATACCCAGCTGCAGGGTCAGCTGATTCGGCAGTTCATGTAGCGCCTCTTTAGTGTCACCATTGCCAATCAGCTTATGCAGCTGGTTCTGCACATCAATACCAGGACTGTGTGAGCCCAACCAGCCAAAGACCATATCAACACCAATCTTCTGCTCTGTACGCTGATAAAAACGTCTTAAATCCACATGCGTCCACGCCTCGTTCAGCATGATGTCCGTTCCCCAGGTAGTGCGATTTTTATCCAGCGTAAAAGCCTCGATAGACAGTTCAAACTGGTCGGCATAGAGTTGCAAATCAAACGGGTCGAACAGACCTTCAAAGGGTTTGATAACCATTTGATTTACTTTTGATTTATCGACCGTATATTTAAACTTGAACCCACCAGTATAGTCGCGGTCTGTGCCATAGATCAGATCATTATCGATATGCACAGTAAAGTTAGATGAGGCATGAGCATGAACGGAATAGAGTGACACGCCAATAAACAGCAGTAGAGAGCGTATCGCACCTGTAAACATTTTGAGCACCTTAATCAACCGTTATAAATGACAAAAAAACTTAATAACAATCGGCAACATTAACGGCTAACCCTCTGCCGCATAAGTTGCTGAGAGCGAACAGCCAATATCAGAATCAAATTTGCAGATTGTGATATAAAAAACCTGCATTTAAGCAGGCCTGATCGAACGACAATAACAACATCAATCCAACTTTGAAAGACCTACGATTCTTCCTGATGCGTCGTCCAAATATCAGTAAATTCATCTTGGTGTCTAACGAACAGACCCACCAGACTCGGATCAAACTTTTTGCCACTCTGCTCTTGGATATAGTCAATGGCTTTTTCTATCGACCAGGTTTCCGCATAACAGCGTTTATGTGTCACTGCATCAAACACATCGGCAATGGCAACAATACGGGCAGCAATGTGAATCTCTTCGCCCTGTAACTGTTGCGGATAGCCGCTACCATCCCAGTTTTCATGGTGCTGGTGCGCGATAATCGCCGCCATCTGCAATAGCGGCTGAGCTGAGTGATTAAATACCTCCCAGCCCTTGGCACTGTGTTGCTGTAGCTGTTGGCGCTCATCTTCGGTTAAAGGGTCTGTTTTGTTTATGATGCAGTCTGATATCGCGGCTTTACCGATATCGTGCATCGGGCTGGCGCTCTCAATCAGCTTTGCGGTCTCGTCATCCAAGCCATAAAGTTTAGCAAGCAGGTAGGAGTAGGCCGCGACACGGCTGGCATGTAACGGCGTTTCATCTGAACTCATGCCCGCTACCATTGCCATAGCGATCACAATCTCCTGCTGCGTCTCAGACAAATTCTGATTCAGCGCATAAATGTCAGCATGGCGCTCCATCAACTGCTCTTCCAGCCTTTGACGATAATCCTTTAGCTGCAGATGAGTACCAACACGTGCCAACACCTCCACACTCTCAAAAGGCTTGACAACATAGTCGACCCCGCCAACCTCAAAGCCTTTGACAATCTCTTCCGGCTTATCTAACACACTAATAAAAATCACCGGAATAGAGGCGGTTTTATGCGCTCTTTTTAAACGACGACAAACCTCATAGCCATCCATCATCGGCATTTTGATGTCCAGTAGAATAAGATCAGGTTGGCGCTGCTCAGCCAGTTTCAACGCCATGTCACCGCTGGTTGCACTGTGCACCCGATAGCCCTGACTATCAAGAAGTTCTCCCAAAAAAATGAGATTCTCTTCCATATCATCAACAATCAGAATTTCATGTTTATTCAAGTACATTAACAACCATCTCTTAACGCATAAACCATCTATAATCCCATCATAATAGAAATTGCTTGTAAACGAAATGTTTATAAAAGCTTCTCATATATTAGTAAGCAGGCCACTACGTAATAGTAATAACCACACTAACAAACATTTTGAATAGTGGCCATTTGTTAGAGTCCGCTACGCATGAATGTGATGAATTAATCTTAAATTAAACCGATAAACCAAGCCCAAAATGAACAGGCCTGTTCAACTGCAAAGTTTACTCCGCTATGGTACGGTTACGTCCGCCCTGTTTTGCCTGATAGAGCAACTTATCAACCCGTGCCTGTAATTGCTCCAGCGTATCTTCAGCACGAATCTCTGTCACCCCAATACTGATCGTCAATGGAATATTTTCAGGCCAGACTCTACTCTCCACCTGCTTACGCAATCGCTCCGCCTTCTCTAAGGCAAATTCCAATGAGGTATTTTTCAATAACAGACAAAACTCCTCTCCACCCCAACGGAACAGCAGGTCATCGGCCCTGAAATGACTGGAAACAAAAGTGGCCAACGCTTTGAGCACCTCGTCTCCAACAAGGTGACCGTAGTCATCGTTAATCTTTTTAAAGTGATCGAGGTCAAAAAAGACAATTGAGTCGAAGTGATCGGTCAACTCGCCCGCTGAAACAAGTTCCGCCATCACCTCATTGAAAAAGCGTCGATTATAAGCATGCGTTAACTCATCCTTATGGCTGGCATCGGTAATAATGCGCTGCTTGCGTTGCGACACTTTCAGCTGATACAGAGCATGGATCAGCCGCTGATGATAGCCGTTAAAGATAATATACAGAATAAAAATAAACAGGCTGAACAGCGCGAAGTTCATCACAATGTGCAGCCACATCTGATATTCACGCTTCTCGTAAACTTCCGTGATGTCTTTCACGATCTGAAACTTAACCACCTCTTTACCATCAAAGGAGTTCAAGCCAATATCGGAGATCACCAGATAGGTGCTCTCGGCATGCTCGATAATTTGACTGGATCTCTGAGGCTCCAGCGACAGGCGCTGGTAAAGTTCATCCCCCAGAATAATAGAAAAGTCGCTCACCTGCCTGAAATCGGTGGCATAACTCAGATTTTTTAAGCTGGCGCTTTTCACCAGGATGGTCGATTGAATCGCAAAACGTTTGCTTAACTCATCGACAAAAAATTGCGGCTTTATGCCAAACTCCAGCACACCAATGTGACGCTGCTGCTGGTCAAATACCGGCGTGGTGACACGATAGGTAATCCCATTTCTTCCCACTTCGAAACCACTCACCTGCTTCTTTGACGAGTTCACATGCGACAACATAGGGCGCAAGGCCGTTAAATCATCACCAAAACTGTGTGGTTTATGCACTCTTAAAATGGTGACATTCTCAGTGTCAAAATAGTGCATTACATATAGATGCGGCTGCTGTCGCTGAAGTGTTTGATAGTCTTTTTCGGCCAACTGCAGCAATGTATCCCGCTCTTTAGCAGCGATTGCCTCAGTAATAGCCGGCATCTGCGTATAGTGCGAGGTCACCATCTGGAACTGTTTATTCAGGCTGTCCTGGCTCTGATTAAAACTCTGCCGCACCTCTGTTTCCAGGGCACTAATCTCTAAATCATACAGCGCTTTATTATTTTGCAGACTAAAAAAAAGATTAAGAGAGAACCCCAATGCACACAACAAAACCACCAAAAGGTAGATCTTTTTGATGGAAGGGATAGCAGACGCTACCTTGTTATTCTGTTCAGACATAGACTCTCCAAATCGACCCATAGCTCTCTATTAAAATCGACGGCTGTTCGATGGATACAGGCTATAAACACCCATTTCACGCAAAGCGATTTAGTCATCAGAGTAGGCGACCACCTGATCACGCCCGCCTTTTTTGGCTTGATAGAGTGCTTCATCCGCCTGCGACAACATCTTCTCAAGATCAAGGGACTGCCCTTTTTGCGTTCGCACCCCAATACTCACTGTAAAGCTGATTCGCTTGCCTTCAAAAATCAATAATGAGATAGCCACCGCTTTACGCACCCTTTCCGCAACTTTAAGCGCCGTTTCCAGATCGGTCTCCGGCAACACCGCGGCAAACTCTTCACCACCCAGACGTCCTAAAATATCGTAGTCACGCAGCATGGTTTGCACAGTCTGCACAAAGTGTTTTAGTGCCTCATCGCCGGCAGAGTGTCCATATTTATCATTAAGCTGTTTGAAAAAATCAATGTCCAGCATCAAAATCGATAGGTCTGCATCACTACGAATACAGCGTTTTATCTCTCGACTTCCAAGCTGGTA
Organism: uncultured Thiosulfatimonas sp.; assembly: GCA_964574275.1. Taxonomy (GTDB): domain Bacteria; phylum Pseudomonadota; class Gammaproteobacteria; order Thiomicrospirales; family Thiomicrospiraceae; genus Thiomicrorhabdus. The sequence goes on from CAZNML010000008.1 coordinate 27,661, forward strand.
GAAATAGCGGCGGTTATACAACCCGGTCAGTGGATCAGTAGAAGCGAGTTGCTGCAACTGCTGCTGAAACTCTTTTTGTACCGTAATATCGTCCAGCAGCCAGATAGAACCATGTTCCATATGCAGCGGATCAACCGCCTGACCAACCAGACGGCACCAATAACTCTCATCCTCGCCGCGGCGCATTAACAGCTCGGTTTCATAACGGTGACCTTTAGCGAGATCAACGTCATAATGTCCTCCCATGGATTGATAGTCTTCGTCACTCACATAGAGCGTACGTGTGTCTTGACCAATCAAGTCATCTTGACCGATACCGCGCAATTCAGCCAATTTAGGGTTAATCCATTGGATTTTTCTGTTCACTACATAAGCGATACCAATCTGGGCGTTATTCAGAATCAGCTGCAGCTTATTGTTGGCACTCTCCAGTTCTGAAGTGGCTGTTTTAACACGCTCGACAATAATGACATTACGTTGCAGTAACATGCCAATCAGCAACACCACAATTAAACTAATAGCGACACCCACAATTAAAATTATTTGTGCCAACTGTTGAGAAGGCCCGCCCGCAAAGCGGGAGTTAAAAAACCAAGTTAAACGCAGCTCGGCTCCACCACTGATTGATCTTTCTGCCACACTATGCAGTTGATCTCGATTCAACTCCCGCCACACTGTCTGTAGATCGAGATCTAAAAAGCGACCCTCCACTTTCAAGCAGACCCCGGTGGGAATGTAAATAGAGTGCATGCCTTTAATCAGCGCTGAATAGTTGATCAACCCGGTAAGCATAGAGACTTCAGAGTCGTTGCCGATTGCCAGTGCCACCAGAGAGTAAAGTCGGCCATTGATCTCTTTGGGCGGCCCAAGAATCATTTCACCTTGACGCAGCAACGCTTCATTAATCACCGGCTGCAGCCAGCTACGCTCCTCCTCGTCCATATCGGGTCTTAACCCCCCTTGAGAGTGAGTGCTATAAACAACCTGCCAGGCTCCGCTTTTGCTCTGCTGAAGATAGGCGGCACCATCAAGAAAAAAGACCGTCGCCCGCGACTCCAAATCGTCATAAGCATTCAAAAACTCCGCTTCGCTTACCTGTTCCGAGTTCTGAAACAGCGCTGCTAAACCGGAAATTGGTGCATAACTCTCTTCCAGCCAACTAAACAGGGTGGCGGATAACCACTGTCCTGCTCGATCCGCTTGCGCACTCCAGGCCTGTACGCCCTGTTCTCGATAGGTTTCGCTCAACTTCCATGAACCGCCAACACCGGCAACCAGCAATAGTAGCAACAGCAGCAAAGACAGCACTGGTATCTTCAACATACGCTTCATTATCTGTTCCCTACACTGAAGATGGGGCGAAAGCCACGCGGGGCCAGAGTAGTGGTCTCATCCCAGAACTGAATTCTTTCACGATCGATCATCTGAACAATCGGCCCCGCCTGACGGTAATAGGAGTGCCCCTCCAAAATACGCACCATAGTATCCACTGCCATACGGGCTTGCACGGCCTGTGAATCGGTTGCAGCGGCAACAATGGTTCCGCGTTGAATGCCTTTATGTACCCCTGGCCCGTAATAGTATGAAATAATTCTAACTTCATCCTGTAGGCCACGTTTTCTAACAATACCCACCGCTGCTTCAGCCGTCACCGTAGTGCCTACAATATAGTCAAGTTTGTCAGCCACATTGCTGCCCAACTGCTGTAGCACCTCTTTGATCAGGCCTGCCTGAACCGTTTTACCGGTATCGCCCATTCGGCTGGCGACAATTTTAATATTGCTGCCCTCTAGTGCGGCTTTAAAGCCCTCGTCGCCCGCAGCGGACCATGCCGCCCCTTGCGGCCCTGGAAACCAGGCAACACGGATCTTTCTTTTAGTATCGGAATTGAGTTTTTTAAGATAGAGCCCGGTCTGATAACCCGCGTCATAAAAATCGATGGCATCGCGCGCACTGATGTCAGGCGAGTCAATCCCATTGACGAGATCGACTACCGGCACCCCCATCTCCTTGGCTGTTTTAATCAGATCATTTAAACCGTTGGCAGAGATAGCGCTCAAAATCAAACCGTCCACTCCATCTTGCAGACACTGCTTAACCTGTTTGCGCTGCAGTTCGAGCCGGTTATACCCCCCTGCCTGATAGATATTCAGGTTCACTCCAAGGCGTCTGGCCTCATCCACTGCGGCATAATTGACTGCCAGCCAGTAAGCGTCTTTAAGGTGCGGAATAGACAGACAGATGTTCCATGGCTTTTGCGCTTTGTCTAATGGCACGTAGAGTCGCTGCACCCGCTTACGTTCAATATTGAAAGGCGGCACCCAAACATCCACCTTAACCGGATACCACTGTTGCGCCATGGCTGCAGGCACCATCAATATCAGTGCCAGTGCAAACGTCAACAGTTGACGCGCTGTTCTGTGTATTAAAAGCAACATAGCCTCAATAACCTCCAAAGCTGGTGTTTGATATAGCGTTTGATCTTCTATGCAAATAAATACTCAATTTTGCCAGCCTCCTATAACCAAACCGTCATCGGAAAAACAGCATTAACAGAGCTACTTTCTATCCTGCCTGAGCCGGTCTCGATACTGGCCTTTGGCAAACTCCTGCAGATCTTCAATGGTATCGGTCTCATCCATGATCTCACGACCTAACAGAGTCTCTATCGCATCTTCAAGGGTGACCAAGCCGGCAATTTGCCCATACTGATCCTCCACCAAGAACAGGTGCTCTTTCTTTTTAATAAACAGGTCCAGCAGCTGCTGCACAGGAAGCTGCTCCGAGACACGTGTCACCTCTTTGGCATACTTCGCAATTGGTCGATCCGCGCCGCCCTCTCGCTCAGCAATCAACAGCTCATGCTTATTGATTAATCCGGTGACATTCTCCGGATTATCCTGATAGATGGGGATACGTGAAAACTGCTGCGTGCGCTCGGCATCCAGCGCCTGAGTCAGAGTCAAGCTCTGATCCAAACTGTGCATCACCGTGCGTGGCGTCAGAATCTGATTGGTTTTAATCTCTCGTAACTTCAATACGTTGGTCAGATAGTCATTCTCCTGACCGATCAATGAGCCCATTTTGTGCCCTAATGAAGCCAGAGCGATAATCTCATCTTTGGTGATCTCATTTTTGCCATTTTTCTGAAAAACGCGGGTAATAAAGGTGGAGATCCACACCAGCGGATAAACCAGTTTGGTCAACCAGTAGATGGTGTGCGCGGCGGGAATGGCCAATTGACGCCAGAAGTTGGCACCAATGGTTTTAGGAATAATTTCAGAGAAGTAGAGAATAGCCAGGGTCAACAGAACCGCAATCACTGTCTCCCAGCGTGCGCCAAACACGGCGGCGGCTTGTGCCCCCACTCCTGCAGCCCCCATGGTGTGGGCAAAGGTATTCAGGATTAGAATACTCGAGATCGATTCATCCAGGCGTCCTTTGACTCTTGACAGTACCCGGCCCTGTTTGGGCTTGTTTTGGGCGACGGTCTCGACATAACTCGGAGAGATAGACAGTAGCACCGCTTCCAGTACCGAGCAGACAAAAGAGACGCCGATCGCAATAACAAGATAGATAATGAGTAGAGTCATATGATTAATGTATTACATTACGGCGCTATTATCTATTAAAACCACTTACTATCTCGATATAAATACGGTGGTAAACCGCCATATAGCGCATCAAACCAAAAGAACCGGACAGATTTAGCTGCCCGCATTTAATTCAAACTGAACAGGCCTGATTATTTTTTATGTCAAACCGGTCATGCTTTTATAATAAAAAACCGCATAACTGCCAGGTTAATGCGGTTTGATTTCATGAAAAATGAATATGAATATCTCAAGCAGATTAAATAGATCGCTGTCTACTCCTCTCCCTCTTTTACCATAATCAGTTTTCGGTGTGGGAATGGGATTTCGATATCGGCCTCATCCAAGGCTTTTTTAACCTGCTCCGGCACCGAAAACAGCACCTTGAAATAATCGTCACCTTTACAGTATGGGCGAACAATAAAGTCGACTGAGCTGTCATTCAAGGTGGATACCTCAACAAACGGTGCCGGTGTTTCAAGAATCGCCGGATGGTTCTGCAATACGGAATTAATCACTTTACGCACCTCGTCGGTGTTCTCTTTGTAAGCCACCCCAAACGTCATGTCCACGCCACGGATGTCATGGTGCGAATGGTTCACAATCTGACTGCCCCAAATCTGGCTGTTGGGAATAATAATCTGCTGATTATCAAAGGTTTGCAGAATCGTGGTAAACAGATCAATTTCAGTGACATTACCAAACTGGCCAGCGGCATCAATAAAATCCCCAACCTTATAGGGACGAAACATCAATAACATCACTCCGGCGGCCAGGTTGGTCAAGGTTCCCTGCAGTGCCAAACCTACGGCTAAACCGGCCGCACCCAATAACGCAATAATTGACGCAGTTTGAATACCAAAGCGATTCAAGACCGCAATCACCACAAACGCCAAAATAATGTATTTGGCGACATTACCTAAAAAGCTGAACAGGGTATCATCCAGTTTTTCATAGCGCTGACTGGTATGCGTAATAACCGACTTCGCTTTATTGGCAATAAACAGCCCAACCAATAAGATCGCAATGGCAAACAGGACATTGGTTGCACCTTGCAGTATGACCGGAATATATTGATCGATATTCAGACTCTCTAAAAACGCTTGCATCTTTGATAACCTCTTAGCAAATAAGTAGCGATAGCCAATCTTGCTGCAACTTTGAATTACGCAGTGACTAGCCAATAACTCGTTGAATTTGACAGCCATATTAAGTTAGCAATAGTGACAGTGTCAAATATACGAGTGATCAATAGATATTGCGTTAAAAAAACAGAATCCAGACAAGGCCATCAATTTAGCAGGCCTGCTGGTTTTTGGGGATTACTCATACTTGATACATGATTTGCTGGCTAACAGAACTGCCATAATTAACCCTGTTTATAACAAACCGTCTTAGATTCTATGCTCCAACTCATTAAAGGCTATTAGAATAGAAGTAAGTTAAACCCCGTATCACTTATTTAGGATTCAACGAATACCAGTTATGCTGTTAATCTTTACCCTGATCTTATTAGTCGTGCTGTTGGCACGCTTCTTTGAAGAGCACTTTAAGTGGCCATTTGCTTTAACGGCGATCGTACTCGCCTATGTCGCCAACTACCTGTTTGATATGGGAATGCTCGGCGCCGACTTTGCCGAGATTGTCTATCTGATGCTGCCTATTATTCTGATCCCCGATATTCTGGGGCTGTCGCGCAGTGAATTGCAGCACAATATCGGCTCCATTATCTACCTGTCGCTGTTTGCCGTGGTCGCCTCACTGGCGATTGCCATCGGCCTGACCACCTGGCTGGCACCGGAGTATCAGCTGGCCATAGGTATGATGCTGGCACTGTTTGCTCCATTGATGGCAACCGATGTAGTCTCCGTCTCCTCCACCTTCAATAAGTTCAAACTGCCGGAAAACCTCAAAATCCTAGCAGAAGGCGAGAGTCTGTTTAACGACATCACCGCCATGATTATCTTCTTCTTTATCGCTCTGCCATTGATTAGCGGCCATGATGTTGATAGCTCTAAACTGCATCTGATATTGGGAAGCACCTTTATCGAATCGGTACTAGTCGGGCTGTTAGTCGGTCTGGTGGGCTACTATGTATTTAAATTCTTTCAGGACAGTTTCGAGCAGTTTCTAACCATCTACATTATGGCGAGTCTGGCCTTTATTCTCGGCGAGCAACTGCATGCCTCCGGCATTCTCGGCGTGGTGGTAGCCATCCTGCTGTTTAAATACCTGTACGACCAGGAGGGGCACTATGAAAGAATTAGTCTGGTCACCCTGTACGAGTCTTTGAACAGTGAAAGTACCTCGCAAGGCACCTTCCGCGCTTACCGCAAAGAGGCTCACTATTTAGGGCTGTTTGCCAATGGGGTAATCTTTGTCGCTATTGCCAGTGTGGTTGATCTGCAGCTGCTATGGCAGTACAAAGTGGAAATCCTGCTGGTCTTCCTACTGACTACCGTGGTGCGTTTTATTGTCATCACCCCGCTTATTAAACTGCGCAGACGACCATTTCGCTGGGCCGGTGCCCTGACCTTTGCAGGAATGAAAGGTGGGCTGGCAATTATTATGGCCTTTGCCCTGCCCGACGACTTTATCTATAAAGAGATGTTTATGTCGATTGTGGTTGGTGTGGTGATTCTGTCTATGTTTGTCTATAGTCTGGCTCTGAGCCTCTATCTGCGCAGACATGCCGCCGGTTTCGCGCTGGATAAAACCGATGAGCATAACCAGTTCTCCTCAACCGAAGCCAAAAATATGCTGAAAGCGATGCTTGAAAAGGACAAAGACTCTCAAGCCTACAACGCTTTGGTGTTTGAAGATATGATCGAAAAAGAGATCTCCAGAACCCAACGCTACCATTCGCCTTTCGCTCTACTGGCGTTTGAACATAAAGATGCAAAAGTGGTTGGTCAAAAGATCTTTCCACTGTTGAGAAAGTCCGACTATTTCGGCCGCTTAAGTAAACACCGCTATGCGGTATTGGCCACCCATACCGATATCGATGCCGCGCTGATTCTGGCGCAAAAACTGCATGAACGCTCCCAGCTGCCGATTGCCGTGGCTGAATATGCTGCCGGAGACACTTTAGAAATGATGCAGGAGAAACTGGTCACCGCTTTCAACAGCGATAAACCGATAAATATCGAAGTGTAACCAAAAGTAAGGCGCACACAATAACAGCCTTTCGCACAGTTTGCTTGCCAAACAAAGCCTGCTGTTTTGAAATAAATCGTCAACGGTCAGGTCTAATAAATTAAGAGCGCTTCTTAAATTGTCACTCCTCATTCACATAAAAATAAATCCCGTCCATAAGGGGGCTAATATGAAGTCGATATACACACTATTATTGGTTATACCAATGCTGTTTCTATCTACCTTTAGTCAGGCAGACAGTACCACGGTTCCGATCGCAGACACACCGGATAGTCTTTGGAACCTCAATGAAAACGGCTTTATTTTCAATGGCTATGATGTGGTCTCGGTGTTCAATAAAGAGACTTATCCGCTTAATCGCTCAGCCAATGCCAGCAGCGGTGATAGCGGTGGCTACTTCCCAAGCCCCCTAAAAGGTAACCCTGAAATCGTATCAAGCTGGAAAAACATCAAACTCGCTTTTGCTAACCAGGCAAACAAACAGCGTTTTGATTCCACTCCAGAGCAGTTAAAACCCTATTTTCTGCCAAAATTCGGTGGTTATTGTGCCAAAGCAATGGCATCGGGCTATCTGGTTGATATCAAACCTGAAGCGTCGATGGTAATACCCGACCATAATGGCAACCTGGTGTTCTTTACGCAAGCTAACAAAATTGCCAGAACATCCAATATTCAAAACCTGGATGAACTCTACCCAGTGTCAGAAAAAAACTGGAATAAGCTGCAGGATGGTGACCCTCAAAAAATCGCAGAGGCAAAAGCGGTGGGGATTGCAGGTATGGCAGAAGCAGGCTTCAATGCACTGAAAACATTTTTTAGCACTACGCCTGAACCCTCGGAGCTAAGGCTAGTTAAACCATAATAGCAACGACATACTGCATTAGGACTGTAAAGCTAATGTGAGTATCTCAACAGGTCTGTTGTTTAAAGTCATCAGGCCTGAATATGCTCTATTAAAGGGAACTAGAAATCGTATCTGGCACCCAGAACTAAAGCCTGCCCGCGTACATCTGCCTGATAGCCCGCCAATGGTTCAAAGCTGTCGCTATTCGCTCTATAGATGGCGTAACCATTGGATTCGATAAAATATTCAACAAACACCTTAAACTTCGGGTTGTACTGATAATCCAGCCCCAAATGTAGGGCGTCGCCAATAAAGAAAGCGCCGCCAATTTATCGAGCAATCGGTAACATTAAAACCAAAGTGATGGTGGCTATTCAAATCGCTTAACAAGCGCCAAATCTAACGGCCTGTTACTCAGGCAGGATCTGGGTGTAACTCTGCTTTAAGCCGATATAGAGCGCATCGCCGGAGAAAACGTTCATCTGTTCAATAATCTCAAACATCACCACATTGTCCTCCTTACCATTCCACTGCTTGATATAGGTGCCCTCTTTGTAACCGTGATCCTGTCTAAACTTATTCAACACGTTCTTCGCCATATAGATTTGATAGAGCTGTTCAAAGCTCAGTTCAGCCACCTGACAGGCGTCAAAGAAAGCCAAAGCCAGACGTGACAGATAGTCCTCAGTAACTGGGCTGCTCTCTAAAGCCATTCTCATCATCGACTCATGCACCTCCACCTGTTGAATCACCGACAACTCCAGCTTGCCCGCAGCGTACTCGTTGCTAACTGAAAGCGCTTTATTAAGCAGGCCTGCTGATTTTTCAGCATCAAACTGCTCGAGCGACAAACTCAATAAAAAGTGCCAGATATCAACCAGCTCAACACGGACATTTTCCATATCAGTCATAGCATCCACCGATTTCCAATGCTTCCATGGATAACTGTCAATCAACTCCGCCGTCTCCATCACAATGCAGCGACGCCAATTGATCACCTTGCCTAAGGCTGTCTTGCCTGAGCGCCAGTCGTCGCCATTGGTCATTTCATTCAGTGCGCTTTGCATGCTGAGCATTTCATTAATCGAAGCTAGGGTTTGCATGGTTCATCTCTTAGTTATTGATCATCAGAATTTGACACAAATCATAGCACAGATGACTGACAAAGCGGCTGAGGAGATGCCGTTGACGGCGACTAAAAACAGCAGAACGACTTATTGATACGATTTTCTGGCTGGCAACTTCTATTCACGCTGTTAAGCGCGCATTAAATGTCTTCTTAATTGATTACGCCTCAAATGAATAATCAAAAAAACGATAACCATTATTTAGCGCAACATTGCATTATAATTCCCCTAACTTCTGTTTATTCAGTTCCGTGCTCAAAGCGCAACTTGCTACTCTGCTAACCCCGAGGTCTGTATGTCATTCTCAAAACTTGGATTAAGTGATCCGATTGTAAAAGCCGTTAACGAACAGGGTTACCAAACCCCTACCGAGATTCAGCAACAGGCGATTCCAATCATTTTAGCGGGTGAAGACCTGGTTGCTGCCGCACAAACCGGAACCGGAAAAACCGCCAGTTTTGTTCTGCCGCTATTGCAGAAACTCAATAATGGCAGCACGGTACGCAGTCGGTCGGTGCGCGCCCTGATTCTGGTACCGACCCGCGAACTGGCCAAGCAGGTAGCAAACAATATCGTTGAGTACGCCAAGTATTTACCATTGAGCTCCTTAGCGGTCTATGGCGGCACGGATTTAGAGCCACAAAAACAGCAGCTCAAACAGGGGGTGGATCTTCTGGTGGCCACACCGGGGCGTCTATTGGACCTGACTTACCAGCGTGCCCTGTTCTTTGATGATGTCGAATTTTTAGTATTGGATGAAGCGGACCGCATGCTGGATATGGGCTTTATTGATGATATCAACAGAGTGATTGAGCGCCTGCCGTCTGCGCGTCAAAGCCTGCTATTCTCCGCCACCCTGACTGACGATGTACGTTATCTGGCCGACACCGTTTATGACGACGCCGCTGAAATCTCTGTCTCACCCAGAAAGAAAACGACCGAAAAAATTGAACAGTGGTTAATTACCGTCGACAAGGATAAAAAATCCGCCCTACTAAGTCACCTGATCAAAGATCGCCAGTGGGATCAGGCGCTTATTTTCGTCGAGAAAAAACACTCCGCCGCCAAACTGGTTGAACAGCTGGCAAAACGCGATATTCATGCCGAAGCGATTCACCGTGGCAGAAGTCAGGCGGCGCGTGAAAAGGTATTAGCCGACTTCAGATCAGGCAAACTGAAATTTCTGGTCGCCACCGGCGTGGCGGCACGCGGAATTGATATTGAAAAGCTGAGCCGGGTTGTCAACTACGACCTGCCATACCCAGCGGAAGATTATATTCATAGAATCGGTCGCACCGGCCGAGCTGGTGCAGCGGGTGAAGCCATTTCCCTGGTCTCCAAAGACGATTTTAAAAATCTGTGCGCCATTGAAAGCTTATTGGGGCATCTGATCGAGCGCCGAGAGATTGAAGGCTTCCCGGTCAGAAAGGTGGTACCGATCTCCATTCTGAACTACCGTGGTAAAAATAGATAGTTTTTAAGAGTAATCTATAGGAGGACTTGAGTCCATCCCCACTATAGGGCCTGTCGTTGCTGCTCGAGAGTCATGGCTCAAACAATAACCCGGTTGCGGCCCTCACATTTGGCTTGATAGAGCGCTGCATCTGCACGCTCAAAAAAGGACTCTTTGCTGTCATCAACCTCATATTTAGCCACCCCGACACTGACACTGATTTTAGGTGTGTTTAGCTGTGTGTCTACCTGGTGGCGACACATTTCGGCCACTCTCAAGGCCTGTTTAAGATCCACACCCTCTAACAGAATAGCAAACTCCTCCCCTCCGATCCGATAGAAGTGCTGTCGATGCTCAATCTGTTCAAAAACCAGGTCTGAGAACTCTTTTAACACCTGATCACCGGTTTGATGACCATAGTTATCATTGACCTGTTTGAAATGATCTAAATCCAATAACATCAACACCAGATCAGATTCATTTTGCGCTGTATTTGCTACCGCTCTACCCAAACTGAAATCAAAGGCTCTGCGATTACCCGCCCGAGTCAGGGCATCGGTGCGACTTAAATCCTGTAGGGTTTCCAGCTGGGTAATATCGGTTAACACCACCACCGATAGATTTTTGTTCTCATCAAACTTCTGTGCTTTCAGGTTAAGCACTAGCTCACTCTCACCATCCCCGCCTTTGATTTTGGCCTTACTTATCCCCTGTGGATGCTCCAAAAGATAATCCAACCATAACTTATTGCCAACAAATTTTGATAGATAGTCCGTGCCGTCAATAAAAAAGTCACAAACGCACTTTTTATTCTCAGAAACCAGTTGTGGAAACACCTCAAACAGCAAAGTATTACCGTCATAGATACGGTGGCCGTCAGTCACCAGTACCATCTCGTTCTCTGCATTCAGAATATTTTTATAGTACTGCTTTTGTGAATAGATCAGATAAAAACCAAAGGCAACTAGAATCAGGATTGAAAGCGCAATATCAGCATGCAAAACCCACTCTTTAATATCTTTAAAAGCCATATCAATCAGCGGCTCTTTGTGCAGATTGTTAAGCGGAACAAAACTGATGAAATAACCATGTGTCTGCTGATTATTCGCTTTTAGCGCATAAGGCACCACCAGATAGTCCTGCCAAACTTTGTAAGGTTCATCAAACCAACGGCTTACTAAGCTCGCGCTCAGCTGGCCCATAATCTTCTGATTAGGCTGCAGATTCGCAACATAGAACGGTCCCAGCCGATTCTGACTGAAAGGGTCAGTAATTAACTTGGTTCGGTCTGCCGTTGCCAACACCAGAGAGTCAATGCCCATTTTCTCAAAGCGTTTTTGAATAGAGTTGAAGTGCGAAATCAGATCAATAAAGCCGCTGACTCTATCATGCAGGTAGATCGGCACCACGGCCTTAATGGACAAGTCAAAACGACCTGAAGAGATACTGGTCAATGGCGATCTGGTTTTAATAATGTGTTCAAATTCGGGACGGATCTTCGCCAGACTCCCTCTCTCATTTGACCAGCTACGATAGAGCGACAAACCATTACGGTCGACGACCTGAAACCATAAGTTCTTGTAATCCGAAGACTCTCGAATTTGCTTGAAGACGGTTTCATCGGGTACGCTTGAGAGCAGATCGTCTTTGTCATTAAAGGCATGTGACAACATCAGACCGATGGCAATGGTCGCATTCTGTTTGTCTTCAATGGACTGTTTGATACTCTTTTTAACTTGCTCGGCATAGTGCAAACGTTCTTGATGCAGGGATTTTCTATCCAGCTCATAAATCACCCAAAATGCACTCACCTGTAAAATAGCGAGAATAGCAAATACGGTCAAAAGCTTGTAACGATGA
>CAZNML010000009.1:0-29117 GCA_964574275.1 uncultured Thiosulfatimonas sp.
AACAGCCAATAGTCTGTATTTTCTTTCCCTGCGAGAAGCTTATGCACTGGCACCCGTTGCTTTTGTTTATCCGATTGCCAGAAGTTCACCAATTCTAGTGGCGCTATGGGCCTGGTTATTATTTGATGAAGCTCTATCGCCAACAGCATGGTTGGGTATTGCAATCAGTATTGTCGGTTTGTGGGTATTAGGCAATAGCGCTAAACACAGCCATGATCCAAAAGTATTGATGTGGACACTTTCGGCTGCGTTTTTCACCAGTATTTATTCGTTATCGGATAAGGCAATCAGTCTGCAAGTCAACAGCTTCTCTGCACTTTTAGGGGTGGTTACAATCGGTTATTTTGTTTCGTGGGTTGTGCTAAGTCTCTATCGAAAAAAACACTGTGAAACCATCATTCCTGCAAGTCGACCGAGTTTGCCTATCTGGTTGCTTGGTAGTCTATTCATCGGTTCTGCCTATGCGCTTGTTATGCTTGCCATGCAAACGCTACCAACCGCCTATGTGGTTGCCATGACTAATCTGGGTATCATCTTGGCTGTGATTATCACCGTCCTCTTTTTCAATGATAGAGAGCATGTAACAAAAAAACTGCTATCAACTGTACTGATTATTTCAGGTCTAATGCTTTTAGGTTTAGCTTAGGGCTAAAGTCCACTGCAACCTGTTTTTACAAGTAAGTTCTAACAATAATTGGTCATGTTTTTGCGATTCCGGTTGTCGCGGGTTCGAGACCCGTCATTCGCCCCATATACGAAACCTGAGTAGCTGGATTAAGTTACTCGGTTTTTTTTATGTCTGAAATAAATTGTCTCTACAGATTGAATCACTGTAAAACAAGCAGCTCTGTGCTCGTTTGACCATTGATAATGTCTGTTTCTAACTGGTCTAACTGTTTAATCAGTTGTTGACTGATGGACTTAAGCTGCTGCATCGTCTCAGTTTCACTTAATTGATCACCTAAGTTATGGCTTTCCAGTGCTTTTGAAATGGTTTGATGGAATTCTGTGTGCAGTTTGAGTGCGTTTTGGTAACTGGATAGGTGCTGGAACTGTTTTCCAATGGTTTTGAACCAGTTTCCTAGATAGCACTTGGCTTCATCGGTAATACGTTGTGGATCTATATCGATGTCAATATTATTGGTATAAGCCATGAGTTTGACATAAACCTGTCTATGAGTGCGTTTGGCCTGTGCACAGTCGAAAATTTGGATGATTTTCATATCCTGGCAGCCTTTTCGTGTTTCGTCGAGTGTGAACATACGGACGTTCTGCTGCATGATCTCTGACATACTCCCCAGCTCATTGGCAGTGGTGGCAGCCTCTTCGACCAGTGCGGCATTTTGTTGTACCGCCGAATCGATATTAGTGATGGCCAGGTTTACCTGGTTGATACCTTCACTCTGTTCTTGACTGGCGTGCGCCATCTCTTCAATAATTTGATTAACGGTGGAAACGGCATCCGCAATCTCATTGAGGGCTTTTCCAGAGCCGCGTACATGCTGACTGCCTTCGGAAATCTTGTCGACCGAGTTTTCAATCAGCTCTTTGATGTCTTTAGCGGCATCGGCCGACTTTTGCGCGAGCGAACGGACTTCGCCAGCCACGACTGCAAAGCCTCTACCATGCTCACCCGCTCTGGCAGCCTCTACAGCGGCATTAAGCGCTAACAGGTTAGTCTGAAAAGAGATGCTGTCAATCAGGCCGATAATTTCACTGATACGTTGACTGGCTTCATTAATCTCCTCAATGGAGTTGATCGCATTCTCCATCACTTTCACGCCGTTTGATGCTTGAATAGAGGCGTTGCGCGTGAACTCGGTCGCTTTCTGGGAGTTATCAGCGTTTTGTTTGACCATTGAGGTCATCTGTTCCATGCTGGCTGCGGTCTCTTCCAGTGAGGCCGCTTGATTTTGAGTACGATCATTAAGAGCGGTGCTTGCCTGATTGATCTTCTGAGCCCCGTTGTTAACGTTACAGACCGCCAGGTCGGTTTGCCCCATAATTGAAGCCAGGTTTTCAACCGCGACATTCATACTCTCTTTCATTAGGGCAAAGCGCCCCTGGTAGTCGCCTTCAAACCGTGTTCTTAAGTCGCCTTCGGAGAGACTGCTAGCAACCTGTACAGCCTGGTTAATAGGTTGCTCAATGACTTCAAGCATTTCGTTCATGGCTTCACTGAGGGTGTGAGCCAGCCCCGTTACTTTGGACAGGTCGATGCGTTCATTCAGTATGCCGTTTTTGGCATTATTAACTGCGCCTTGTACTTCGTTTACCAACTGATGCTCTTGCGTCAGGTCTCGCCACTCCACCAGTATTGATGTGCGTTGTCCGCTTCGATTGAATACCGGGATAATAGACAATTCAAATTTGTAATCCAGCAGTTGCAGGGTTGTGGTCATCGGTTCGGTAAGTTGATCAAGAATTGCCCGGTTGTGAGCAGGGTGTTTGTGGAATACGTCTATGTTTGATCCTAAAACCTTATCCAGATCGAAATTTGGTAAAACGGTTTTAAGCGCTTGCTCGCGTTCACTTAAGAATGTGAATAAGCGCTCGTTCAGGTAGGTGATGTTGTAGTTACTGTCAGCGATCATGATATTGACCGATACCTTATCAATGGCCGTTTGCAGTTGGTTGGCGTGATCGAGCTGGCTTTCAACTTTGGCATGAGATTCGCCGGCGGAGAGGGAGGCTGATTGAATTGCACCACTGAGTTTACCAAAAGCGGTACGATGATCAGCCTCCAGATTCAGATTGTGTTCACCACTGGAGAGTCGATTGAGATTATCGATTCCATGATTGATGACCCTCTTGAAACCAACGCCTTGCGTGAAGGGTAGAGCCAAGATTAAACTTGAGATCAGACCCATTTCAAAAACACTCAAGTTAGCTTGCAGTGCGATATACATAAAGGGTAACCAGACAAAGAGTACCGCCATTAAAGCCAATTGCCACTCAGGATTGAGCAGTTTGAAAAAATTCAGATTTTTGTAATCAATACCGTAAAGCACCCGGCCATTTTTTATGCGGGCACGACCTGATTTTAAATCCTTATAAGCGGCAGCTGTAGCGACTTTATCCTGTTCCGTCGCACAGGTTCTAACCGACATGTAACCGACAATATTATTTTTTTCATAGATTGGGGTTGCGTTGGCTTTTACCCAGTAGAAGCCCCCATCCTTACGGCGGTTTTTAACGATTTGTGACCAGGGTGCGCCGTTTTTTAGGCTGCGCCACATGTCAGCAAAGACGATAGCGGGCACGCTGGGGTGGCGAACCATATTATGCGGATTGCCAATCAACTCTTCTCTGGAGAAGCCACTGGCTGCTTCAAAAGCGTCGTTGCATTCGGTAATGGTGCCGTTAAGATCGGTTTTTGAGACAAGGATGACGCCTTCAGGAACATGATACTCCTGATCGGTGACAGGCTGATTGATTTGCATACTATTCGCTCCGTGGAACTGAAAAAATGTTTTGGCCTTTATAAATATTACCTATGTATTTCCATAGGTTTATTTTCTAGTGATGTTAGCAAAATGCCTTACGAATGAAAAGGTTTTCTTCCTATTAATAAGATTCAGTTTTTCCTATTTTTTAATGCCTTAATGGGGTTAAGGCTGTTTACTCTTGGCAAGCGTTCTATGTTAAGTGACACAGAACAAACAATGGATAGAGTTAAAATAACTAAAGCTTGATGTTATTTAGTAGGCCTTTACACAAGTTTAAGGGTATGCAAGCGATGCCAGGAGATCAGTTTCAGCAAAATGGGCAGGCCTGCATACAGCAATAACATGGTCTGATCTTGCCACCCCTGGTTTTGACTCCACTCTAAAATAGGGAAGGCAATCCCAACCGCCAGGGCCAGTGCCAGCTTGGTTAGCATCCCCCACAGGCCGAATAGCAGTCCACTTGCTTGATGTGAACTGACTTTCTGTGTCAAGTCCGCTTGTATGGAAGCGGGCATGGCGACATCGATTCCCAGGCTTAGACCGGTCAAAACACTGATGATCACAAAGCCTGTCATGCTGCCAGGTTCTAACCAGAACACGCCGATAAAGCATAAGCTTGCTAACAGCATAGAGGCTTGCCATGTCTTTTTTTTACCTATTTTTTTTGCAAGCTGTACCCAAAAAGGCAGGGCGATCAGGCCTGCTAAAAAGTAGAGCAGTAAAAACAGTCCAGTCTGCTGTTCAAGTTGCAGGTAGCTCTGTACGAATAGCAAAAACAGCGTGGCGGGCAGAGCATTGGCAAGGTTATTGAGAAAGTAACTCGGCATGATTTGAAATACGTGTGGGTGGTGTTGCCATAACTGTTTCATAGTATGCCAGGGTAGAGGTGTGGGCAGGTTGGAGGTGGTTAAAACGGGCAGCCGGATCAACAGTAGGACAGCACTGATAAACGCGAATGCAAATACCCAGAAGAGTAAGCTGTAAAAAATCGGCTCCTGCGCCTTGAGTCCGCTGGCGATAGGCAGTGTCAGTACCAACACCACTCCGACAATGGCAAACCCTTCGCGGTAGGCTGAGAGCAGGGTTTTATGGTGCGGGTTTTCAGAGATCTCCGCTGAGAGCGCTAAGTAGGGAATAATGATTGCGGTCCAGGACAGGTAAGTGACAAAACTCCAGAAGAAGAGGTATGAGCTGCTAAGGGTTTCAAGATCAGGCAGCCACAGCTGGTAGACACCGATCAGCAACAGCGGACTGGCCATCATGATTTGGGCAATTCGACTGATTCTGTGTTGGAGTTTATCGCTCCACCAGCCGATCAGTGGATCGGTAATCACATCCAGGCTTCTAGCCAGCAGCAGGGCGGCGCCAACCGCTGTCAGGCTCAAACTGCTCTGTTGTGCATAATAGGTCGGCAGATAGACATAGAGTGGAATACCGAGCATCGCCAAAGACAAACCGAGCCATCCATAGCGCATTGACAGGATTGAGTTCATAGTTTGCTCGCAGTGAGTCTTTTATTAATCTGGCGAATACTCCAACCGAGTAGCGGTACCTTGCTGTAGACCTGCTCCCCCGCATCCCAGTAGTCAATATGTTCACTGACTAACCCCTGGCTATCGAAGCGAATTCGACTCATGCCTTCGATCTGCTGTTGGCTCTGATTCGACTTGAGCACGAAATTAAACTGCCAGTGCAGCAGCCCAATATCACCGTCTACAGCAGCAGAGGTCACGGTAAATTTGGGGTAGGAGACGGTTTTAAACATGTGTTTAAAGATCGCTAAGGTGGCCTGTTTTCCGGTCACGGCGTTAAACGGGTCTTTAAAAAACACCTTATTGGCAAACAGCGGTGCTAAGTCCGTCTCTAAACTTTGTGGCGTCAGATTTTCAAAGGCTGACACATAAGCCTGTAGTTTTGCTTTATTTGTCATCCGTTAACATCCTCTTTGTTATGGCAAAAGACCAGGATTTCGGCAGGCGTTTTAAGAGTCCCAAAATTGAGGACAGACTGAATGGAAAACGTGTTTCAAATCTTCTGTTGTGCAACGCTTGTGCAATTTTTTGTGCCGCCTGTTCCGGCTCCATCAGGCCGAGCATGGCAAAATCGTTTTTGGCGGTAAGCCGGGTTTTAACAAAGCCATGGTTGATCACTTTAAGTTGAATGCCAGCTGAGTTCAGTTCCGGGTAGAGCGATTCCGCCAGATTCATTAAGGCCGCTTTAGGCGCCGAGTAACCGCCGCCATAAGGCAGGCCAAAATCAGAAGCCAGACTGATATTCCATAACCACTGTCCCTGTTTTTGTGCTGTGAATTTTGGCAGCAGGGCGTGCATTAGGTGGACGGCGCCCAGATAGTTGGTGTGGTTCATCTGCTCAAACTTGTGCAGGTCCCACTCATGCAGGTGCATTGGCTGATAACTGCCGACGTTATAAATCCACTGATCTAAACCATTCCATTTTGACCAGGCCTGTTGCGCTATGCTTGGCAGCTCTTCTGACCGGGTAACATCACAATTTAAAAGGTGTAGTTGCGCTGTATAAGTTTTCTGCAGCTGTATAAGTTGTGGATGGCTCTCAGCCTGCCTGGCTGAAGCAATGATCAGGTTGTTTTCTTGCAGCAGTATTTTAACTAAAGCCAGCCCAATGCCCTCCGAGGCTCCGATGATCCAGGTTCGATTCTGTTTTATTGGAGTGTCCATTTTAATCTGTCCTCAGTTCTATTCGACTCTATTGTATAACTTTTTATTGTATTGTTGTATAACTTGTGTATAAAATATTATACAAAGATCACTAAGAGAGCAATTATGAACGTATATCTTCCGAGACAGAATGTTGCCGTTGTCGGCAGTGGCATCAGCGGTTTGGCTGCTGCCTGGTTTCTCAGTCAGCAGCATTCAGTAACCTTAATTGAAAAGGACGATAAATTAGGGGGGCACACCAATACGCTGAATATTGAGGTGGATGGCCATACACAGGCGGTGGATACCGGGTTTATTGTTTTCAATCGTCCGAATTACCCGAATTTAACCGCGATGTTCAAGCATCTGAATATTCCGACGATTGAGACTGAGATGAGCTTTTCCGCATCGATTGATCAGGGCAGGGTTGAGTACTCGGGAAATAATTTGAATACCTTGTTTGCACAACGTCGCAATTTATTGTCATTTGCACACTGGAGAATGATTCGCCAAATTTTGCGTTTTAATTCGCAAGCCAAAAAAGACCTGAAAACACCGACCAAGTTAACCATGCCATTAGGTGAGTATCTGCAGAAGCACAATTTTAGTCAACGCATGCAGGACTACTATCTGTTGCCCATGGCGGCGGCGATCTGGTCGTGCCCGGTTAAAACCATGATGAAATTTCCGGTCGGCAGTTTTTTACGTTTTTTTGAGAATCATGGTCTGTTGAATATTGAGGATCGGCCGCAATGGGAGACAGTGAGCGGCGGGGCGCAAAAATACATTGATGCCATTATGCAACAAGACCTGTTTGATGTGAAATTAAGCAGTGCCGTCAAGTCGGTCTATAAGACAGATAGCGGGGTTGATCTGTTGCTGAAAAGCGGTGAAGTGTTGAATTTTGATCAGGTGGTGTTTGCCTCGCACGGTGATCAAACCTACCAGATGTTATCACCGGAGTTGAAACAGCATTTTTCAGTACTGAAAAACTTTAAGTATCAACATAATGTCGCCTACCTGCATCAGGATACGAAATTGATGCCGAAACGCAAGCTGGCCTGGGCAAGTTGGAACTATCTGCGTAACACTCAACACGCAGAAGAGCGTGTGGCGGTGACCTATTGGATGAACCTGCTGCAAAGCATCGATACGCCAACGCCGCTATTAGTGACATTAAACCCGGATCAAGCGCCGGACGCCGATAAAACCTATAAAAAAATTGATTACGAACACCCCGTGTTTGATGAACCGGCCATGCAGGCACAATCAATGATTCGACCTCTGCAGGGCGATAACAACATCTGGTTCTGTGGTGCTTATTTAGGCTATGGCTTTCATGAGGATGGCTTGAACAGCGCGGTTGAACTCGCGCGCTTGTGGCATATCGCTCTGCCTTGGGAGCAGTTAGATCTGCCAAGGCAGCGGGAGGTGGATGATGGCGAGTAGCTTGTATCTGGGTAAAGTACTGCATCAACGTTTTGGTGAGCTGGGGTATCAGTTTCGCTACGGAGTGATGAGCCTGCGCCTGGATATTGATCAGATTGCACAAGAGGTGGGTTCTATCTCGGGTTTATCTCTTAACCGCTTTAATCTGTACAGTATTTACTTTAAAGATTATGGCAGCCGACAGAACCAGCACTGGCGTAGTTGGGCCGATTCGCTTTTAAGGGATTATGGATTGCCACAGCCTGCCAAAAGAATAGAGCTGGTCTGCTTTCCCCGTTTTATGGGCATTACCTTTAACCCTTTGGCGATGTGGTACGCCTATAACGAGCGCGATGAGTTGGTCGGTGTGATTGCTGAGGTCAGTAATACCTTTGGGCAGTGGCATCATTATGTATTAACCGACCAGGGTCGCTCTTTAACGCAGAAGATCTTTGCCGAGGCGGACAAGGTGTTTCATGTCTCGCCGTTTATCGGTATGAAGTGCGCCTATCGTTTTCGCCTGACAAAGCCGAATAAACATTATCAGATTGCCATCCATCAGACCGAGGACGATCAACCGGTATTGCTGGCAACACAGGTGGGCAAACAACAGGACTTGAATAGTTCGAATCTGTTAAAAGCCGCGCTTAAACACCCTTTTAACACTGTAAAAGTATTGGTGCTGATTCACTGGTGGGCACTAAAAATTTGGTTGAGAGGTGGCAAGTTTCATAAAACACCACCCGGTTTAGAGGCTGTCAAGTACAGTCATACGGAGATGAGATTATGTTAAAAACTATAACGTCTAAATCCCTGTTTAGCGGCCTGTTTGAAAAATTAATTCATCCGGCGCTGATTAAAAAATCGTTACTGTCTCTGCCTTTTGATCAGCTGCAAAAAGGTTCGTTGACTATTACCATCGTTGACGAGAGTTTTCGTTTTGAAGGCGTGCACTCTGGCCGCCATGCAGAACTCATCATTGTTAACCCTTTTAGAGCTTACTGGTTACTGGCGACTCAGGGGGAGCTGGGTTTCGCTCAGGCCTATTACGAAGGCGCGATTGACAGCAGTTCGCTCTATCAGCTGATGCTGCTGGCTTATGACAATCAGGTGTTGTTTGACTCCTTACTGAGCAATAAAACTTTGAACTTGGTGCAGTTATGGCAGCATCGACGCCGTCACAACTCGGTTGGTAACAGTCGTAAAAACATCTCTTTTCACTATGATTTGGGTAATGATTTTTACCAGGCCTGGCTGGATAACACCATGACCTACTCCAGTGCGCTGTTTACCAGTGAAACGGAGTCTCATGAGCAGGCTCAGAGCAATAAGTATCAGCGAATTTTAGATGAGTTGCAGCTTAAACCCGGGGAGTCCATTTTGGAGATAGGCTGCGGCTGGGGTGGCTTTATGGAAGCGGCCGTTAAGCAGGGTGGCTTTGTCAAAGGTTTAACGCTTAGTGAGCAGCAGCAGAAGTTTGCCTTTCGCCGACTCAGTCACTTTGCTTCGAACCAAAGTTTTGAAGTTGCGCTGCAGGATTATCGTCATGAGGATCAAAGCTATGATCACATCGTCAGTATTGAGATGTTTGAAGCGGTTGGTAAAGAGTATTGGCCCAGCTATTTCGAAACCTTGAAAAAATCCCTGAAAGAGAGTGGCAAGGCGGTGATTCAGGTGATTACCATTGATGAGCAGCATGCGCAGGCTTATCAAGCCGGGGTTGATTTTATTCAGACCTATATTTTTCCGGGAGGCCTGTTGCCGAGTGTCACTCAGTTCACAGAGATGGCTAACCAGGCCGGATTGGTGATTGAGAATCAGTTTGAGTTTGGTCAGGACTATGCCAGAACCTGTCAACTATGGAAGCAGGAATTTAATCGTCACAGTGTCAAGCTGGAGGATATGGGGTTTGATCAGGCTTTCCAGAGATTGTGGAACTACTATTTAGATTACTGCACCGTCGGTTTTGAAACGGGGCATACCTCAGTCTACCAATTTACATTAACGCACAGACCCAATTAACCGCTGTCTACTAGAAGATGGCAAATTTTGAGAGTACATATGAAACACTTATTAAAAACAGCGTTGCTGCTGTCGCTACTGATAACTTTAGGTGGTTGTTCGACAATGAATATCAATGACTATAAAAACACGACACCCAAACTGGATCTTTTTACCTATTTTAAGGGGGAAACCAAGGCATGGGGGCAGTTTCAGGATCGATCAGGCCTGGTGATTCGCCGTTTTACGGTTGATATCAATGGCACAGTTGAGGGTAATACCCTGGTGCTGGATGAACGTTTTGTGTATGACGACGGTGAAAAACAGCAACGTATCTGGAGCATTACTAAAACAGCAGAGGGAGAGTATATTGGTACAGCGGGTGATGTAGTAGGGCAGGCTAAAGGGTTGTCTGCTGGCAGCGCGCTTAACTGGTCCTATACTTTGGATCTGCCGTATAAAGACAGTTCCATTCATGTGAAGTTTGATGACTGGATGTTTTTACACAGTGACTCTGTGATGCTGAATCGGGCGGAAGTGACCAAATGGGGTTTCCGTGTGGGTGAAGTTACACTGTTTTTCAATAAGTAGACAGCAGGAGGGTGAGGGTCGTGTTTCACTATAGAGTTATACCTGTTTTGATAGGGTTGAGCCTGCTGCTGCTCAGTAGACCGATTCTGGCACAGACAAGCGATACTTGGCAAAAGCGCAGTGAGGCCATGGCAACGTGGATGTTTTTGGAGATCTATCAGGCGCGTCTGTTTACTCAAGAGGGCTTCGATAAAAGCAAACTGTTTGACGATACCGAGCCGTTAAAGTTAGAGCTGTGTTATAAGCGAGAAATTGGTCGAGAGGATTTTATCCGCGGTGCCGATGCGGTGATATCGCCCAATCTAGCGTTGGATCTGAGGCAGGCGGTGGATGCGTTACACCAGCAATATGTAGATGTCTCTCCAGGGGACTGTTACAGCCTGGAGCACACGCTGCAATATGGAACCCAGCTCAAATATAATGGTCAGGTTAGTTTTGCGATCAAGCAGCCCGGCTTTAAGTCCGTCTATTTTGGCATCTGGCTGGGAGAGAACCCGCTTTCTGAGTCGCTTAAAACGGAACTATTGGAGAGTTTGTAATGGCTACTTTGGTCTGGCTACAACGTGAACTGCGGCTTTCGCATCTGCCAGCTTTACAGCTTGCATTGCAGCAGGCCAAACAGTGCTCGGATACGGTTATTTGGGCCTATTTTCATGACCCTAAACAGACGGTGGGACAGGCAAATAGCTTATGGCTGGCTCACAGTCTGCAGCTGTTACAGCAAAGGGTGTCTGAACAGGGCGGCGCTCTATGGATTATAGAGGGGGAGTTCAAAACACAGTTTCAAGCGCTGATTCAAGAGTATGCAGTTAATAAGGTCAATTACAGCTTTCAGCTCGGTACGCCTTTTCAGCAGTTACAGCAGCAGGCCTTATCAGTGTGTCAACAGTTAGCTGTGCAGCTTGAGCCTTTTTACAGTGAAACACTGATGCTGCCGGAACAGGTTCAGAACCAGCAAAACAGACCCTATGTGGTGTTTACGCCTTTTTATAAAAAACTCCTGACTCAACTGCCCAGTCTTGAACCCATAGAGAGTTCACCTGGCGATCTGAGTTTATTGCATAAAGCGCCTTACAATAAAAACTGGTTATCGTTGCCAGATTCACTCAATCGTCTGCTGAGCGAGCCATGGGCGAA
The DNA here is from genome assembly GCA_964574275.1 of uncultured Thiosulfatimonas sp. Classification (GTDB taxonomy): domain Bacteria; phylum Pseudomonadota; class Gammaproteobacteria; order Thiomicrospirales; family Thiomicrospiraceae; genus Thiomicrorhabdus. The sequence continues at coordinate 11,282 of CAZNML010000009.1, forward strand.
AAAAGTCATACAGCATTGGCAGGTGGGTGAACAGGCAGCCTGGCAACGTCTAGATGATTTCGTTGAGTCTGATATTGATGACTATGATGAAGATCGTAATTATCCGGCTCTAAGAGCAAGCAGTCGCCTCTCGCCCCATTTGCACTTTGGCGAGTTGAATGGACGCGCCATCTACTTCTATCTTCAAGCCAGGCTAGAGAGTGGTGAGGTCAGTGCTAAAGCGGTCATGCCGTGGTTAAGGCAGTTGATTTGGGGGGAGTTTGCCAAGACCCTGCTGTGGTTTTACCCAGAGAGTGAAAGTCAGCCGTTTCAGGCTAAGTTTGAGCGCTTTGAGTGGGAGCATGACCCTCAGAAAATTGATCTGTGGCAGAGAGGGCAGACCGGTATTCCGATTATTGATGCCGGCATGCGTGAGTTATGGCAGACCGGCAGCATGCATAACCGGGTGCGCATGCTGGTTGCCTCGTTTTTAACAAAGAACCTCAATCAGTCCTGGTTGGTGGGCAAACAGTGGTTTGATCAAACCTTACTGGATGCGGATCCGGCGAACAACAGTATGGGCTGGCAGTGGGTGGCTGGCTGTGGCGTTGATGCTGCACCCTACTACCGGCTTTTTAATCCTGTGCTGCAGAGTCAGAAATTTGATGCAAAAGGGGAGTATTTACGAGAGTGGCTGCCGGAGTTGAAATCGTTATCTGATAAAGCGATTCACGCGCCGTGGCAGTATCAGCAGGAGTGTGCTGACAAAGGCATCACGCTTGGTGAAGACTACCCCAAGCCTATGGTTGATCTGAAACAGAGTCGTGCGTCTCATCTGCAACGAGTTGAAGCGCTGGCAAGCTTAAAGTTTGCCATAGATTAGGTTTTTGTCTAAGATGTGCACAAAACAATAAGAAGGGTACCATGAATACACAAGATGCTTTATACCCCATTAGAGAAGTTTCACGCTTAACCGGTGTGAATGCCATTACATTACGCGCCTGGGAGCGCCGTTATGGTCTGTTTGAACCGGTTAGGACGGACAGCGGTCACCGCCTGTTTACACAGGCCAATATCGAACGCATTAAAGCAGCAGTTAAACTGAATGAACAGGGCATTCCGATCAGTCAGGTCAAGCGCTTTCTGGATGAGTCCGGAGCGTGCCAAGCTGCAGAGGTTAGTCATGACCATGACTATTTGAATGGTCTGTTGCAAGCGGCTGACTCGCTAGATCTGGAGGCCTTGAATTCGGAGTTGGACAGCGCTTTCTCCGAGTTGAATGACTCTATGGTGAACTTGGTGTTACGTCAGGTGAGCCTGGCAATTAAAGACCATCATGCACATGTGATGCCCTTTTGGGAGTCGGTATTGATTCCACGTCTGTATGTCAGGCTGCGTAACACAACCCGCAGCACCTCTTTGAGTTACTCCAAACGTATCTGGGTTCAAAATGGCTCAGAAGTGAACAGTGAACTGTTCTTGCTGCTGGTTGGATTGCACTTTGCCGCACAGGGTTGGTATCCGATGTTACAGATGCGCAGTGCCATGGAAGCAGAGAGCCTGTTTGAGTTAATACAGAAACTGAAGTGTGAAGCGCTTGCGGTGGTAGATGATTCGGGCAGTTTCAATGAAACTGAATGGCAGTATTGGGTTCAATCCTATCCTGCGCTGGATCTGTTCTATTTTGTTAATCAGCCTGAGATTCAAAGCCTGAGCAGCCAGTTGTCGGTGCACTATAAAAGCCTGGAGAACTCATTTTAGGTTGGGCAAGTTTAACAAGCTTAAACTTGCCAAGGCCGTAGCCTTACTTTAGACGTTTCAACTCACTCTCGAGCATGGCAATTCGTTCATTGGCCTGATCGAGCTCCTCTTGCAGCAATACCTGCTCAGTCACATCTTTCTGAATACCAATATAGTATGTGTTCTTATCAAGCTCATCATAGAATGGTGTGATGCTTAATTCGTTCCAGAAAAAGGAACCGTCTTTGCGGTAATTTTTTATTACAGAACGTACCGGGGCAGCGTCATCAATCGACTGTCGAATCAGTTTGACAGCCTCTTTCTTGGTATCTTCTCCCTGTAAAAAACGGCAGTCTTGATAGAGAATATCCTCTGATTTGTAGCCGGTGAGTTTCTCGAAAGCCGGGTTTACATAAATAAGTATAGTATCGTCACCCTCTTTTTCAGCAACGGTTACACCATCTTGTGCATTTTCTACTAATTGCAGCAGTAGCGCGTTTCTTAACTTTGGATCTTTCATTGTTCTTTTTTTTATTTAAATTTAAGCCATCTTAGCCTGTTAAAAACCATAAGGTCAAGAAGAGTATTATCGATAAGCGGTTATTTTTGAACGCAGCGCCAATTCAGCCGGGTAGGGGTGAAAAAACACCTGGGTTGCCAAATAGTCAGAGCCGTAGTGTTTTACAAACTGCTCTAGAATTTTAATGACTGCGATTAAAGGAATAACACCATCATAGAACTCATTAACGGTTTCAATATAGTGTTGTTTCTCATCCTCGGTGATCTGTTTTTTAAAATAACCGTAAATGTGGTCGAGCACATTGCGCACGTGACCGCGCTTGGTTCTAAAGGCCATCGTCTCATAGAGTTTGTATTGATAGCCTAACAGACTCTCTGGAAGATTCTGTCTACGGGTAGTGGCAACCAGCGCACCCATCTCCCGGTACAACTCTTGGTTTTTAGACATCAACAGGTACTTGTGGTCTCGATGAAAGGCCTGGAACTCTGCCAAAGTTGGATCAGAGGCTAAAAACTCTCTCCAGCGGGCATTAGTGAATACCTGCAGCATATAGTTTTCACGCAGCCAGGCGTCCTGTAAACGACCTTCCTCTTCAATCGCCAGCTGGGGAGCAGAGTTTCTAAGTTCGCCGGTAAACAGACCTGAGGTCATGGGGTCTTTTGATCCATGCCACTGGCCATCAGGTTGATAGACCTTAATGCGTTCCAAACCGCAGCTTGGAGAGCGAGATTTTACTACCGCACCGTCGATCTCCTGCTCCAACAGTTTAGGCACCATTTTACTGGTGTAGTTCTGGATGCCTTCGGTAACATCACTGTTCGACTTGGAGCCCATAACATGGATCTCGTTGCCGATTCCGACCAGGCGAATGGTCTCTCTGGGGGTGCCTAAAACGACGGCCTCCGGGCAGAATGGGAAAAAGTCAGCAAACTTGGCAAGGTGTTTATTGACGAAATCGTCCTGGGCATGGCCACCATTATAGCGACACTCAGTCCCGCGTAGGCAATCGGATACTGCGATTCTTAATCTTGGAAACGTCATCATCTACCCTCTCTCAAAAAACGGTAACTTATAATATTTGTATAACTGTTGTATAATAATTATACAGATATGAATCGAGTTGCGTTGTTAATTGCATAATAATTTTAGAATATCACTTTTAAAGGGGGCTGCAATGAAACGTTTATTGATGGCAGGTTATCTATCGATAACAGCACTGTTTTTTATGAGTACTGCTGTGTTGGCTTCTGAAATAAAGCTGGGACAGCTGGCACCTGAGTTTACTCTGGTGAATCAGCATGGCGAAAATATCTCGCTCAAATCAAAACGTGGACAGTGGGTGGTGCTCTATTTTTATCCAAAAAATGATACGCCAGGCTGTACAACTGAGGCGTGCGGATTTAGAGATAACATTAATCGACTTATTGCACAAAAAGCGACTGTGTTAGGGGTTTCAGTAGATACTCAACAGAGTCACCAGGCATTTGCTGAGAAATATCGTCTGCCTTTTCCTATATTGGCGGATGAAGATGGAGCGGTTGCCGAAAAATACGGCTCTTTACTTAATCTGATCGTGGTAAAGTTTGCTAAACGTCACAGTTTTATTATTGATCCGCAAGGCCGCATTGCCAAAATTTATCGTTATGTAAACCCGGATATGCACGTTCGCGAGGTGATGCATGATCTTAAAAAATTGCAACAAGGTTTGGATGAGAACCCCTGAGTAACGGGAGGCTGATATGAAGATTGTCATTTTAGGTGGTACGGGCTTTATTGGTACTCATTTGAGTCAGTACTTAATTGAACAGGGTCACCAGGTCTGCGCTTATGGCCGCGCTGCTTTTGAGAATGGCTTTGATTTGGCAGCAGCGCTAAATAGTGCAGATGTTCTAGTTCTGCTCTCTGGAGAGAATATCGGTCAGCGGTGGAATGATCAATATAAACAGGCCTTGTATGATAGTCGGGTGTTGACCAGTAGGCGGGTTAAATCCGCGATAGAGCAGTGTGAAAAACCACCGAAAAGCATATTGGCTGCCTCGGCTATTGGAATTTACCCGCAAAGAGATTGTCAGCATGCGGTTGATGAGTTTGTTACAGAGATAGGTGATAACTTTCTAGCTGAACTGGGGCAGGCCTGGGAGGCTGAAAACCTTAGATTAACTCCTAAACCGGTGGTTATGCGTTTTGGTGTGGTGTTAGGAGAGGGAGGAGGCGCCCTGGCAAAAATGCTGCTGCCCTTTAAGTTGGGCTTAGGTGGACCGGTTGCAGGTGGTCAACAGTGCTTCTCCTGGATTCATATTGATGATCTGGTACGGGCGATCACTTTCTTATTGGAGCGCCCTGAGTTGCAAGGGGTGTTCAATTTAACCTCACCCAATCCGCTATCAAATGACGATTTTGGACGCGCTTTAGCGAGAACCTTACACCGGCCCTATTTGATTCCGCTGCCATATTGGCAGTTGAGGTTAATGTTTGGAGAGGGGGCTCAGGTGTTGACGCACTCTGCGGCAGTGCTGCCCAAACGTCTGCTGGATGCGGGATTCAATTTTGACTTTCCTATGATTGAATCCGCTCTGAAACAGATCTTATCAAAGTGATTTGATCGAAAACCGTGCTTCGCTTATAAGCTATACACAATTGAGCGAAGCTACCCATATCTGCTCAAGTATCGTCTGACTTCTGCTTAAAACTCTATTCTGTCTATTCATTTCAAAGGAGTCTCTCTTTATAGGTTTGAGCATTATTTAATAGTTAGATCTCAATTTTTTATTGATAACAGCTTGTATTTGGGTTGCGCCAGCTAAAAACCAACTGAAATAGTATGAATTTTAAGTCATTGAAAGTAGGGTTAAATGTGTTTTTAATACGATTTTTCGCCAAAACAATGTAATTTTTTTACTTTTTTTAATAAAAGGTGTTGATAAGTTATTAAAATTGTTTATACTTGATGTCGATCAATTAAATTAATAGCTTTATAAGGATAGATTATGTATTCACGAAATAAGAAAAAAGACACTAACCGTTTTGGTGGAATTGTAAGTGTTAAGTTGTTGTCAATGGGTGTTCCAATGGCAACATTGAGTGCAATTTATGCGGCGTTATCAATGTCATTTGGTAGCGCAGTTTAAAAGAATTTAAGCTTTACGCTTAGATAACTGTTTAGTTGCAGACCCTCAGCTAAGTAAACTGTTCCAAGCCCCTTTTTAGGGGCTTTTTTTTTGCCTGAAATTTTTCGCTTTTATATAAATGGTCAGGCCGTCAAGCTTGTGGTTTGCTGATGCAGGTAAGGGGCGGAGATCTTTTGGCTGATTGGGTTAAATTGAACAGGCCTGATTAAAATGGTAATGTTTGTATTTTTTTGGTGCAAATCGTCTTAAATGATATTTCTGTTTTTAATTAACATATTGATTTATAGCTTTTAAATAAAACTGGTGTTTATCGTGTTTATATGGTGTGAAATGAGTTTATAGGAAAAATAAATGACCACATCTTTAAATGCTTTGCTGGTATGTGATGACCTGAATAATGCACCTGAATTGGTGGGAGGCCTGCGTGATTCTGGGTTGAAAGAGGTCTATACAGCCTCTACCGACGACAATGTCCTTAAGTTGCTGAGTAATCAGCCTGTTGACTTGGTGGTATTGGATGTCGCCAAACCCACAATGAACCTGTTTGAACAATTTGCGGTTATTCAGGCCTACTGCCCTAAACCCGTTATCTGCTTTAGTGATGACCGAGACTCTAATGTTATTAAACAATCTGTTAAGGCTGGGGTGACGGCCTATATTGTGGATGGTAAAGATCCTGACCGCTTGCAGCCAATTATTGAGGTGGCTCTGTTGCGTTTTCATGAGTGTCAGGCCGTTAAAAAAGAGCTGGCTCAGGTAAAAGATAAGTTATCGGAACGCGCCGTGATTGAGAGGGCTAAAGGACTACTGATTGAGCATAAAAACATGTCCGAAGATCAAGCCTATAAAACTATGCGAAAAATGGCGATGGATCAGGGTAAAAAAATTACCGTTATTGCCCATGAGATCTGCGATGTGATCGCAGCGATCGCTTGAGTTAAACAGAGTGATTAAAGCCGTGGGCTGCTTCTGTTTGAATGCGTATTTCAATGCAAAGCGGGCTATTCGTTTTCAAAAAGCCTCAATGAATATGGTTTATATTTATTGAGGAAATTTATTTATCAGAGTGTTTTTATGCAGACTTTTGAAGTGGATCGAAAACAGATCTACTCGGTCTTTCAGCCGATCTACAGTTTTTCTAATCAGGCCTGTATTGGGGTAGAAGCACTGGTGCGCGGTGTTTATATCGATAGTCAGCAGGCGGTCCCCGTCTGCGACTGCTTGAAGATTTCAAATGGCATCAGCCAGACCGATTTTAGTCGCAAACTTAATGAAACCCATCTCAAAAATTGGCTAAGACGAGAAACTACGGAGAGCTGGGTGTTTCTCAACTTGGATTTTAATAACCTTAACAGTTTGAGTGATCTATGCCTGGCAGAAGTGATAGAGGAGCTGGGTCTAAGCGGACGCCACTTGGTGATTGAGGTGGTAGAGAGTGAAATTATTGATGAGGAAATTTTTGAAGAGCTGATCTCTGTCCTTAGGAATCTCGGTTGTTTAATCGCTTTAGATGACTTTGGAGCCGGCCACTCCAATATTGACCGTATTTGGAAAGCGGAGCCCGATATCGTTAAGCTGGATCGACAAGTATTGCTTGAGGCAACCAAAAGTCTTCGCAGTCAAAGTATCTTAAGAAATTTGACGCGACTGATTCAACAGGCGGGGAGCATCTGTCTATTAGAGGGGATTGAAACCAAGGAGCAGGCACTGCTGGCAATGGATGCGGGGGTTGATCTGGTTCAGGGCTTCTATTTTGCACGGCCGGAAGTGGATGCGCTTAATATTGAGTATGGAGAAAAACTGGTCCACGAGATCATCGATTTTTACCCGGAGTATCTCAGAGAGAAGAACTTTGTTCGCAATATACAAAAAAAGGGTTACGAAGCTCTGTTTGATGAGTTGCATGGCTTTGATTCGGTTGCTGAAATAGAGCAGAAGATGTTGAGTTTTTCCGCTATGTCATTTGTTAAACGGATCTTTATTTTGGATGCGGAAGGCTATCAAGTCAGTAATGAATACCCAAGCGGCAAACCTGATGAGAGCAGCCGGGATGTATTGAAGAAAAGCAAGGGCTTGTGCTGGAAGAACAGGCGCTATTTTATAAAAGCGCAGCAGAATCTCGGTGATATCTATGTGTCAGAACCCTACCGTTCGCTGGTTGATGTTGAACTCTGCTTAACGATTTCTAAAGTGATTCAAACCACTCGGGGTGAATCTTTTGTGGCCTGTTACGATGTTTATTATCATGACAAGTCCATCTCATCGGTGCAGATTTCAGTCTGATTTTTCTAAATTAAAAGGCTTAACCCAAGCGATCTTGGAATTGCAGGCCATAGTGGCTTTTCGAGTATTGCTCTCTCTGACAGATTAGCTATTCAAAAACCGCTTTTGCAGCTCCCATCTGTTGTTTAGTTATTGCTGTATAGGCTGTTGTTGAAGTGGGGATCATTCGGCTTCACTTCTTATTTGACATACGTAATATGTCTAATTTACGATGGTTGGTATGTGGTCTTGTCTGTGTTAGCTGACAACACGGCATTTATAAGCTTGATAACCGTCTAATTTAAGGAGTAAGACGTGGCCAATATCGTGATCTGTGCAGACGGAACCTGGAACCGTCCCGAAGAGGATATAGAGAAGGATTTTCCAACCAATGTACTGAAACTTGCTCGTGCCATTAAACCTGATGTTAATGGCGGTAAGCAGCATATCTTTTATGATTGGGGCCTGGGTTCCTACCATGATAGCGTCAGTGCTGGTGCGACCGGGCGTGGAATTCATAAAAACATTTTGGACGGTTATCGCTATATTGTGCAGAACTTTGCAGAGGGTGATCATATCTATCTGTTTGGTTTCAGTCGCGGTGCCTATACTGTCAGAGCATTGAGCGGCCTGATCAACAATTGCGGCATTGTCAAAAGAGCGGATGCAAACTTAATTAATCAGGCCTGGAAGATCTATAAAAGCCCACAGGCAAAAAACCATCCTAATGGCGCTGCGGCTGTAAAGTTCCGCAATGATCATGCCTGGTCAAGCAGGCAGGTGCATTTTATTGGGGTGTGGGATACGGTTGGCGCCTTAGGCATCCCTTTTAGTTTGATGGGGCTGTTTGACAAGGACGATGAGTTTTACGATACCAAAATGGGCTCTAATGTATCGATTGCCCGCCACGCTTTAGCGATTGATGAACAGCGCGAAGATTTTGAACCGACGGTTTGGACTTCTAGAGCGGGTGTAGATTTAAAACAGGTTTGGTTTGCCGGGGTGCATTCGGATATCGGGGGTTCCTATGCGCCGGATAAGAAAACCGGGATTAGTGCTGCGGATACGCCGCTGGCGTGGATGTTGGCCGAGGCAGAGTTGGCCGGTTTGCAGCTGGAACCTCATATTAAACAGGCATTGACGGATGGCAGTAAAGGCAAGATACATAGATCACGCAAGCACGTCTACCGCTTTAAGTCGCCGCTGCATCGGCCGCTTATAATTGATGATAAGCCAACCAAGATTCATCCGAGTGTAAAAGCTCGCTATCTGGCAGATAGCCGCTACCGTCCGCCCAGATTAAAAAAGCTGGTTGAGTCCTTAGGCTGGGATAATTTGAATATCGGTGAGTAGAATTTAGCCATTCGACGACAGGCTTTAATAGTTGAACGGCTCTACAACCAGAAAAGCCCGAGCAATCCACTTGATTATTCGGGCTGTTTAGTTATGAATCAAACAGTGATTATTTCAATTTAATGGAGCCTGACCCTGTGTCTCCCGTATTATCTTTCAGGTTAATCGTGATTTCATCGCCTTTATTGGCATTTACTTTGATTGCCATATACGGGTTGGCAGAAACGGCACCTGACCATTGAGAGTCGACCACGGTTTCACCATTAATGGCAACGGTCACAACGTCAATGTATTTAGCAGGGTAAGGTTTACCGGTTTTCTTGTTCATGCGAACTCCGGACTCCATTGGGTGTTTGATCAGTGCTTTCACTTCAGCAACGCCAGCTTTTGACTTACCACGCATTCTAATTTTAATAGTCATCTTTATATCCTTTAAATGTGTTTTACATTTGTTTGTGTTTGGTTGGTATTACAAAGGGTGTGGGGCCTAGCCTCCGCAACCACCAATGGTCACTTTCACTTCTTGTTGGGCTTGATAAAGTTTGCCACCCGCTTTAACTACGGCGATGACGTTCATGGTTTCACCCATCTTGATTCGAGTTGAGGCGTAACCAATCGCCGCGCCTGAAAAGTCGTAACTACAAACCAGTGGGATTGGGTTTTTGCTTGCGAGAATAGCGATTGATTCAACACCGCTCATAGCTGATGCATCGACCGTGACCGGTGTTACAGCACCGTTCTCTGCAATAGCCGGGGCCTTAAGTTTAATGTCGCCTGATGCGGATACACTGGAAGAGCCAAACAGACTGTTCAGGGCATCATCGGCGTTTTTAGCAGAGAAAGCTGTCTTGTTCCAATCTGCCAGTACCGAGGTCGGGGTTAAAAGTCCCGCGTTGGCAGCAACCACTGCTGCACCCGTGGCCAAAGTATTCTTTAAAAATAATCTACGTTTCATCTTTGAAAACTCCTAATTATAAAACTGAATCCTGGATGCATTTAACCCGCTAAAAAATCGTTTTCAATATTAGTATGGGCTAATACTTCCTTGACTCCAGATTAGTGATTTCGACCGATAAAGCAAGCCAATTTTTGCCGACTAAATTTAATTAATAAAACTATTGAGACGTAATAAGATTTGTAAATTTCATTTAAAATCAATATGTTGAAGTCGTACAGAAAGGGGTTGTTGATTATTTGCTGTCTAAACTGTTGTCATGGTTGGTTAAGAGTTCATGGTAGTTTTTTGAACGATTAACAACGGATTTCTGTAAATAACCAAGCCTGTTTTTATTGGTTAAGTTAATAGTCTGGTTGGAATAGATACGTATTTTAAGTGGTGTCGGTTTTTGCTCTTTGATGATGAGACGTTTGCAAAATGACACGATTGCTCTATTTATAAAATTGAGCCTGTCTCTATAAGACTAAGAGGATAAATATGGGTATTTTATTGAATAGAGCTGAAGTGAAGAGAGAGTTTTATTTGCCTGTTTGCTGCTTTGCATCAGCTTTGTTAAGTTTAGATACGCTACAGAGCCGGGTTTGATGTAAATCTGCTGTTGGCGTATCTATGCATTGAAGTTTCGTTAGATTTTGAAGCTTAACAACTAAGGATTTGCGCTTTAGCTGTTTTTGAGACGAATCAGAAAACGGATAAAGATAAAGATTCCTAATGCCATCCACGGGTAGATCACGATAATTAACGTCTGGTACAGTGCAGTCAAGGTGCCTGAAAGGTGTTCGAGACTTTCAACGGTTAGACGTCCATTCTCTGCATTTGATAAGGCGACTAAGGCAACGATAAGCAGGATCGCACTCAGTACTGCGCCAACCTGCCAAAATATCTTGCTCCAAATATCCATCTGTTCATCCTCTGAATTTATCTGTTTTGCTCAATATTATAATCTGTGGTTGCCGGCTTTTTGTAGTTAATAGTGTGAGTAGTAGATAAATAAAAGAGGGCTATTTTGATGCGGTTTTTTGCCGGATAACGCTCTTTTTTATAATTGAGACTGTTAATCACTTTATTCAGTAAGCAGTTCTGCTAGAATCGAAACTGATCTATCTAAAAATTTATTAAAGTAAATAAAAGAGTCATCTCATGTTTGAAATAGCCAAGCAACGTTTAGAACCTGTTTTTAACTACCTTGATATTGATGAAGAGGTCTTTACTCGCTTATCCGTGCCCAAAAGGGCGATTATGGCTAATATTCCAGTGCGTATGGATGATGGCAGCCTGCGAGTCTTTCCCGCTTTCCGAGTGCAATACGATGATACGCGTGGCCCCACCAAGGGCGGGATTCGTTTTCATCCGCGAGTGAATCTGGATGAGGTGACTTCGTTGAGTTTTTGGATGACGGTGAAGTGTGCGGTGGCTGGCTTACCTTTTGGCGGAGCGAAAGGTGGGGTAACCGTTAATCCTAAGGAGCTCTCTTTGTTAGAGATTGAGCGCCTGTCGCGTGGTTATGTCAGGGCTTTTGCAGATGTATTGGGCGAAAAACGCGATATTCCGGCACCGGATGTCTATACCAATGCCACCATAATGGGGTGGATGGCGGATGAGTACTCGATGATTACTCGTCGTCAGGAACCGGCGATTATTACCGGTAAACCGATCCATCTGAACGGTTCAAAGGGGCGAGAGAGTGCCACGGGCCAAGGTGCGCTGTTTGCCCTAAATGAGTATTTCAGGCATACCAGCAGAGATATTGGTAAAACCACCATCGCTGTGCAGGGTTTCGGGAATGCCGGTTACCATTTTGCCCGTTTAGCTCAGAAAAAAGGTTATCGCGTGGTCGCCGTTTCCGACTCAAAAGGCGGGATCTATGATCCTAAAGGGCTAAATGTCTGTGATGTGCATCAATTCAAGCAAGATAATAATGAGTTAGCTTCGGTCTATTGCGATGGCTCGGTCTGTAATATGCTGGATTTCACTACTATGTCCAATGAGGAGCTACTGGAGTTAGAGGTTGATGTTCTGGTGTTGGCGGCGATGGAGAATCAGATCACCCAGCTGAACGCGGATAAAATCAAAGCCAGTACCATTTTAGAGATAGCAAATGGTCCGGTGACGCCGCAGGCGGATGAGATCCTGGAAAAAAGGGAGATCGCGGTGATTCCAGACGTATTGGCGAACTCCGGCGGGGTGAGCGTGAGTTATTTTGAGTGGGTGCAAAACCGTGCCGGCTACTACTGGGAGGAGAAAGAGGTGGTAGAAAAGCTCAAAAATATCATGACTAAAGAGTCCAACTTTATTTTTGATCTGTCGCAGCAGTATGGCTGCTCTCTGAGAACGGCCGCTTATATTCATGGAGTGGAGCGACTGGCTGGGGCAATTGGTCAGCGTGGAAATCATAAGCTGTTCAGTAAGGGCTCTTGAGCTTAAATAAAATATGTTTTTATAGCTAATATATAATTTTGTTTTTGTACGTGCTTTTGCCATGGTGTCGTTGGCAGAAGGCATTGAGAAGCCGGAACAGCACCTGTTTTTACAACAGCAACAGTGTGATGTCGGACAAGGCTATCTATTTGCAAAACCGGTGCCGATTGATGGGCTTGAAAACTGGCTGGCTCAGCACTTACAATTTTTGATTGAAGCACTGGCTTAATTTGGAGTAAACAGATAGAGCCTGAGGTTTGTTGATCGGAGTTTTATCAGGCTCTTTTTTGTTAGTGACTTTTGGCTAAAAACAGCGCACTTTCTATACTGGTGCAGACCGCCATAAATCCTGACTTATGACAAAAGATGGCATCACTAAGACCACTTACTTCGTTTAACTCCTGATCTCTTAAACCTCTAAAACGTTCGGGAAGGTGGTTTTCCTGAGTGTTGCAGTAGACCCCAAACTGCTCCTCGCTTCTTGGATAGACCACTCGCTTTATCTCTGGATGAGAGCGGATAAAGTCTTTAAACGGCAGGTTTTTATCCAGGGTCAGAATGCCGTCTTCCACTGTTTTGGCATAGCTTTCCAGCTCAACGACGACTTCGGCCTCCTTTATGGCTGCTTTAATAAAGTTATCCAGGATATCTGTGGTGAACTCGATCGCCTTGTTAAAGGCCAGTTCCTGTTTTTCCGGTTCGTCCGATGGTTCATTCATCATAGCAATCAGCAGAGAGACAGAGGGGCGCGGATCCTCAGTAAAGACTCCGTTATCGACCGCATCAATGTCGCTGATCAGTTTGTCATCCACCCACTGCGTGGCAAAACTACTCTCATAGTCATCAGTTAAGCCGCGGGCAGCGAAGATGCGTTTTGCATAGTGGCGCCAAATCAGACCGGCGGTGGCGTAAGGGGTGCCGTCTTCTCGTGTTTCGGTGAAACTGTTCTGATGGTGGTCAAAACGTAATCGCTCTGGATCATACTCTGCTCCAACATCTAACACAATCTCAGCCTGCTGGATAATCTCTTCGTCACGAGTTCGGGTAATCTCTCTCTGTTCGACCATTAGAACCATTGAGATGGCAAAAACTTCATCCGCATGAAAGCGACCGGAGTGGGTAACGAGCATGAAAATATCCTTATGTAATCTATTTAAATAATAAGAGTATGGTAGCGCATTCTTTTAGTTTAAGGTGGTCGAATAGCTTGGTTTGGATGGTTTTATTCTTGGTTCAACGTCAGAGAATTCAATTTATATTGAGTAGAGCATTGTTAAAATGCACAGATATTTTCTATAGATGGTTATTTTTATGCTGCAACAGTTACATTTTGATCCCCCGAAGGATACCCAGGCTCAACGCCTATTTCATGGCCGAGGACACGCCTATCCCGGATTAGAACATGTCTGTATTGACTGGTTGGCTCCGGTGGTACTGATTACGCTTTATCAGAAGGAATCGGAGAATCAGCTGTCAGCATTAGCGCAGCGCCTGTTTGAACAGGTGGCAGGCTGTCAGTCGGTACAGGTGCAGTATCGCTATTTGCCGTTGGCGCCGTTTGAGCTGTTATTGGGTGAACCGATGGAGCAGTTAACGGTTGAAGAGCTGGGTTTGCATTATCATATTACGTTGGGCAGAGCACAGAATACCGGGCTTTTTCTGGATATGCGTCATGGTCGTCAATGGGTTCAACAGCATGCACAGGGTAAAAATGTACTCAATCTGTTTGCTTATACCTGTGCGTTTTCGGTCGCCGCCCTGGCGGGAGGCGCCAATAGAGTGGTGAATGTGGATATGAGCCGCGCCTCGCTCACAACCGGCCGTGAGAATCACCGCCTGAATCAGCAGGATACCGCTAAGGTAAAATTTGAAGGGGTGGATATTTTTAAATCATTTGGCCGACTTAAAAAGCATGGTCCTTATGAGCTGCTGATTTGTGATCCACCCTCCTTCCAGAAGGGCAGTGTGGATATTAAGCGGGACTATAAAAAGATCATTCGTCGTATTCCCGAATTGATGAAGCCCGGGAGTGAGTTAATGCTCTGTTTGAATTCACCGGACTTGGATGAGACGTTTTTAATGCGGACGGTTGCCAGTGAGTGTCCGGATTGTCAGTTTATCGAGGCCTTGAGCCCGCCGCAGGTGTTCAAAGAGGCGGTAGAGGGTAAAGGCTTGAAGACATTGATTTTTCATTATCTGCCTAAACAGTAGAGTTGTTTTACGCTTAGAGCAGATAATAGCGTCTTCGGTGTATTAACTAATCGTGCTAATTACTCTATACTGCTTGAAAGACTGTGAATTTGCATTCCGTTTCTTAGATTGAGATAAGGGTGCTAAAAGGATTCTTATAATGAGTTTAACCACTCAGCATTTTGATTTAGAAAAGTTCAAGCAGGTGTTGGATCTCATGCCGATCCCTGCCTCACTCAACCTTAAGCCCAGTGCCGCTGATCCCAATGATGTTGACCAAATTGTCTATATAAATCCAGCCTTTACCGTCTGTCTGGGCTATAGCGTGGAGGATATTCTTAGCGGCAAACAGTGGTTTGAAACCGTTTTTCCGGATCCAGAATACCGAGAGTTCATTACACAAAAGTGGCGCAAAGACCTTGAAAAGGTTTCTCAGGGTGAATTAAACCTGCTTCGTTTTACCGCTAAGCTGGTGTGTAAAGACCAGAGTGAGAAGTGGTTTCAATTAACGGCTAGGTTTGATGCTGTTCCCCACTCTGACTATCTGTTGATGATGTTTGTTGAGGTCGATCAGCCTGAAGAGATTGTGGTTGCTCTGCAACACCTTAGCGAAGAGTTAATGCATAACAACATCGAGCTTGAGTTGAGTCGTAGCGCCTTGGTTGAGATCCAGGAGATTGCTCAAATCGGCAGTTGGGAGGTGGATCTGGCCAACCAGAACAGACTGCAGTGGTCTAAGCAGGTGTTCGAGCTGTTTTTAGAGAATCCGCAGACGTTTCAGCCTAGCTTAGAAGACTTTCTCTCCCGCCTTTCTGCTGAAGATACTGAACGAACCCAGCAAAAAATTGAGCAGGCGATCAGCAGTGGAGAGCAGCAGAAGCTGGTGGTCGAGGCGAAGCGATCAGATGGCACACCAATGATTTTGGAGCTTAGAGGGCGTGCTATTTATAGCGAAAGTGGCGAGCCTAAAGTTCTGGTTGGCACCATATTCGATGTGACGCAACGAGTGACCTTGCAGAAAGAGAATGAGGAGCTTGCAAAGTTAATTCGTGTCACCCAGCAAGAGATCTATGTGGTTGATTACGAAACTAATCGTTATGTCTATGCCAATGAGAGTGCCAGCCGCCATACCGGTTACTCTAATGAAGAGCTGCTGACTTTTACGGTATACGACCTTAACCCTTTGCTGACGCCGGAGATGGTGCAGCAACTTAAATTGAAAGGGGCGGCATTAGATAAAATGCACAATGTCTCCTTGCACCAGAGAAAAGACGGTACCACCTATCCGGTGCACGCGACCTTACAGCGTGTTACCTATAATAATCGTCCCTGCTATGCCATTTTTGATATTGATATTAGTGAGTTGAAGAAAGCGGAGCAAGCATTGGATGAGCAGCTCAAGTTATTGCAGAATATTGTTAACCATGTGCCTGCTCGTATCTTCTGGAAGAATATTGATGGAGAGTATTTGGGAGCGAACCAGCTCTTTTTAGAGGATGCGCAATTAGATTCCGAAGCGGAGCTGATTGGTAAAACGGATAAAGAGATGCCATGGGCAGAAACGGACGCCGCTGATTACAGGTCAGATGATGTGCAGGTGATGCAAAGCGGACAGCCAAAATTGCACTTTGAAGAGGAGCAGACCAATGATCAGGGTGAGACCATTATTCTGTCTACATCTAAAGTACCGCTGTATAACGCCACTGGAGAGGTGTTTGGGGTGTTGGGAACCTATGAGGATATCACTCAGCGCCGCCAGATGGAACAAGAGTTAATGCACAACCAGGCGGTGTTGCAGCATCAGGCGCATCATGATGCCTTGACGAATCTGCCTAATCGTATCTTATTGCAAGATCGGCTGCTGCAGGCGATGAAACACGCCAAACGTCATGGTAAATCGCTGGCTTTGCTGTTTATTGATCTGGATCAGTTTAAGCAGGTTAACGATGCAATGGGTCATGAAGTTGGCGATAAAATCCTGCAGAAGATTGCCTCAAGGTTGGCGCATACCATTCGCGAGTCGGATACTCTGGCGAGATTAGGCGGGGATGAATTTACCATTATTATGGAAGAGGCGGCTAATCCTCAAGATGTGATGCAGTTGGCGCAAAAAGTGATTGATGTCACCAAAGAGCCTTTAACCGTATCTGATCAGGAGGTCTATCTCTCCAGTAGTATTGGCATCAGTCTCTACCCTAAAGACAGCACTTTGGTTGATGAGTTACTGAAGTATGCTGACGCTGCGATGTATCGAGCTAAAGAGCTGGGGCGCAATAACTTTCAGTTTTATACTGAGGATATGACCAAAAGCGCTTTTGAGCAGGTGGCGATGCAGGCCAGCTTGCGCCAGGCGATCAAAAATAATGAGTTTGTGATTGCTTATCAGCCACAGGTTGAGGTCATACAGCAAAAAATAACCGGAGTGGAGGCTTTGGTTAGATGGAATCATCCCGCAATGGGCATGGTTCAGCCAGGTCAGTTTATCCCTATTGCCGAATCCTGTGGTCTGATTGTCGAATTAGACCGGGCGGTGATGAAAGCCGCCATGCAGCAGCAGTATCAGTGGCGTGAACAGGGTCTGAATCTGGGAATTTTATCGATGAACTTGTCGGTTAAGCAGATTCAGCGCAGTGACTTTATTGCATTTCTTAAAGAGGTGCTTACTGAAACGCAGTGCCAGCCAGAGTGGTTGTGCCTGGAGGTGACCGAGAGTGATGTGATGACCAATCTTCAGGCGATGGGAGAGATGTTGGCTCGAATACGAGCACTTGGAATCCGTATTGCGATTGATGACTTCGGCACCGGTTACTCCTCGTTGGCGTATTTGAAGCGTCTACCCGTCAGTAAATTGAAGATTGATCGCTCGTTTATTCAGGATCTACCAGACGATGATGAAGATGCCATTATTACCCGCACCATTATTATGATGGCCAAGAGTTTGGGGTTGGATGTCATTGCTGAAGGGGTGGAAACCGTGGCGCAAAAAGACTTTCTGTTAATCAACGGCTGTAATGATATTCAGGGGTATTTCTATGCTAAACCGATGTTTGCTGAGCAGATACAGGATTGGGCAAAGGATTTTCACAGTAAACGTGGTTGATCGGCTGTGTTAGACTCACAGATGATTCAATGTCCTTACTGTTGGCAGAGTTTTGAACTGGTGATAGACCCTTCCCAGCCACACCAGGTGTATATCGAGGACTGCTCTGTCTGTTGTCGCCCGATACACCTGACTGTCGATATTGATCAAACAGGCCTGCCACATATTCAGGCTCTGACTGAAGACGA
>CAZNML010000009.1:29217-32647 GCA_964574275.1 uncultured Thiosulfatimonas sp.
TAGTGATAATAAATTGTTGAAGGTGTTGTTGGTTGACTCTGACTGTGCCCGTTCAGCTTTACTGAGTCAGGCTCTGCAAGATCAAGGTTATATTGTTATAGCTCGTGTTCAGCCGGGTCCTGATCTATTGGCAAATATTGCGCGTCACCTGCCAGATTTAGTAGTCATTGATACCGACAGCCCTAACCGAGACATGCTGGAGAGCATGTCTCTGCTTAATGAGCATAACCCTTTGCCGGTGGTGATGTTTGCGGATGAGGACAGTGATGTTGTGGTTAGAGAGGCGATTCGGGCAGGTGTGAGTGGCTATATTGCACGTAATACGGACCCTGAGAGAGTGCGCTCCATTATGAAGGTGGCTGTTGCGCGTTTTCGTGAGTATCAGGCGCTGAAGAGCGAACTGGTGGAGGTCAGAACCGAGCTCGAAAAGAGCAGGTCATTGCAAAAAGCGAAGTCGTTATTGATTAAACATAAAGGGGCGACAGAGGACGAAGCACATCAAGCGATTTTGCGTATGTCTATGGAGCAAAACAGATCTGTGCACGACGTTGCAGAAAATATTATTAGTGTGTTGGAAATGAGCTTATAGGAAGGTGAGATGAAAAAGGAACTTAAGATAGGTTTTATACCTTTAACGGATTGTGCCCCTTTGATTGTCGCCAAGGAGCAGGGTTTTTTTGCGCAACAAGGGCTGGATGTCGAGCTGTGTAAAGAGGCGTCGTGGTCAACCATTCGAGATAAATTGGCGTTTGAAGAGTATGATGCGGCGCACCTGTTAGCTCCGATGTTGATGGCAAGCACTTTAGGTCTGAATTCAATTAAGCAGCCTTTGGTGACTGCCTACTCATTTGGATTGAATGGCAATGCGATCAGTGTTTCCAATCCGCTGTTTGATGCCATGCTGGAGGTGGAGCCCGAGTTGGTGCGTTATCCAGAGCGCAGTGCTCAGGTGTTGAAGCGTGTGGTAGAGAGTCGGGTCACATCTAATCAGGATAAATTGCGCTTTGCTGTGGTGTTTCCATTTTCCATGCACTACTACCTGTTGAATCACTGGCTGCAGTCAGCCGGTCTCAAGGTGAATCAGGATGTAGAGATTCTAGTGGTGCCGCCGGTGCACGTTGTCAAAGCGTTGGAAGAGGGGATGATTGATGGCTACTGTGTTGGGGAGCCATGGAATACCCACGCTGTAAAGAAACAGGTAGGCGTGACGGTTATTACCGGTTATGAGATTTGGAATAATGCACCTGAAAAAGTATTGGCGGTGACGCGAGACTGGTCAGAACAGAACAAAGAGGTGCATAAAAAACTTGTCTGGGCACTTTATCAGGCCAGTGAATGGATTGATAACTCTGAAAACCGTTCGTCTCTGATCCAATACTTGTCTATGTCGGAGTATGTCAATGCGCCTGTGTCGAGTATTGAAAATGCGCTTGAGGGGCAGGTTTGTAATCCGGTTTGCAGAACATGCCGCTCCATCCCTAATTTCACACTGCCCTTTCAATATTACGCAAATTTCCCCTGGCAATCTCATGCACGCTGGATTTTGCAACAGATGGTTGAGCTGGGACAAATACCAGCAACGACCAAGCTGGATGAGGTTGCCAGTTCAGTCTATCTTACCCAGCTTTATCGAGAGATTATGCAGGAACATGGTATCTCGGTACCAGACTTTGACTCTAAATCCGAAGGCCTTCACTCTGAGCCCTGGTTAAGTGGCGACTACCTTTTAGCAGAGGATCGTTTTTTATAATAGGTTTGCACCAATATGGATTCTTATGATTCTTATGAGTGCGTTATGGTGGTGTGATTGTGACGGGATTTGAAGTTATTTTATTGTTAACTAAATGAAAATTAAGAGTTAATTTATTTTTGGCCTTTTAGTTGTTAAGTTGTAGTTAATCTTATTGAGTGATGTTGCTCTGTTTATCTAACTGCTGTTCTCAGGCAGGGTAGAGCATCATCCGATCCTTTTAGCGTTAGATTTTCAGAGTCATCGAAATAGTTTGTTTTGGTTTCCAGTATTTAACTTAGAAAGGAAAAAATTATGTCATTATCTAAGAACACGCGTCGTCATTTTTTAAAGAAAACAGCGTTGGCTGTCACTACCGCTATGGCACTGTCTTCTGGTGCTTATGTCTCTTCTGCGTATGCCTTGGGCGATCCTGAAAAAGAGGATCTGAAATTTGGTTTTATCAAACTGACCGATATGGCTCCGCTTGCCGTCGCTTATGAGAACGGTTATTTCGAAGACGAAGGTCTTTATGTACAGCTAGAAGCGCAGGCGAACTGGAAAGTTCTGTTGGACCGTGTGATCGATGGTCAATTGGATGGGGCGCACATGTTAGCGGGGCAGCCAATTGCAGCTACCATTGGTTATGGAACGAAGGCGCCGGTTATTACGCCGATTTCAATGGACTTAAACGGTAATGCTATTACGGTTTCTAACAAGACTTGGAAAGCGATGAAGCCGCATGTGGAGATGGAAGCGGGTAAGCCTAAGCATCCGATTAGCGCATCGGCTCTTAAACCGGTGGTTGACTCATATAAAGATGAGGGTAAACCTTTCAAGATGGGAATGGTATTTCCGGTATCAACCCATAACTATGAACTGCGTTACTGGTTAGCGGCAGGTGGTCTTAACCCTGGTTATTACGCTCCTCATAAAGGGGATTCGTCAGGTACTTTAGAAGCAGATGTTTTGCTTTCGGTAACGCCACCGCCACAGATGCCAGCAACGATGGAAGCGGGCACTATTGAAGGTTACTGCGTAGGTGAGCCGTGGAACCAGCAAGCGGTATTCAAAGGCATTGGGGTACCAGTTATTTCAGATAACTCTATTCAGAAAAACAACCCAGAAAAGGTTTTCGGTCTACGTGAAGACTTCTATGAAAAATATCCGAATACCACGATCCGTGTCGTTAAGGCGATGATTCGTGCGGCGCACTGGTTGGATGCAGAAAACAACAAGAACCGTCCAGCAGCGGTGAAGATTCTGTCAAAACCTAACTATGTGGGGGCGGACTACAAGGTTATCGCTAACTCAATGACGGGGACCTTTGAATATGAGAAGGGCGATAAGCGTTCTGAACCGGATTTCAACGTGTTCTTCCGTTATAACGCGACCTACCCATATTACTCGGATGCAATTTGGTATATGACGCAGATGCGTCGTTGGGGACAAATCTCTGAACAGAAGTCGGACTCTTGGTACAAGGACATGGCTAAGAAGGTTTACCGTCCAGATATCTACAAGAAAGCCGTTGAAGAGTTGATTGCTGACGGTACTTTCAAGCAATCAGATTTCGCAGCAGTGTTTGAAACAGACGGTTTCCGTGGAGTGCAGGATGACTTTATGGATGGCATTCCATATGACGGTTCTAAACCGAACGAGTATAGCGATAGCATGAAGATCGGTTTAAAAGGGGATAAC
>CAZNML010000009.1:32657-37251 GCA_964574275.1 uncultured Thiosulfatimonas sp.
TTTCGTTAATCGTCCTGCTTCCCGGTGGGACGAGATTAATCCAAATTTCGTAAATATCAAAGGTGATTATATGAATCCTTTAAAATGGGGCTTGATTGAGCCCTTTTATAAATTAGCGATAGGTGAAGACCGCAAAGGTCAGTTGAATACTATCACTAAAATGATCGGCTTACCCTTAGTCGGTATCTTCTTTTTCTTAATGTTGTGGCAGGGTGCCGCTTCCAATATCAATACCTCCTTAGGTCAGTTTCCTGGTCCGGTACAAACTTATGAGCAGTTTGTTTCACTGCAAGAAGAAGCGGAAGCAGAAGCAGTTAAAGAGGAGCAGTTCTATCAACGTCAGGAAGAGCGTAATGCGCGTAAGTTAGAGAAAAACCCGGACGCTGAAGTCAAAATCCGTGAGTATACTGGTCCGCCAACCTTCTTCGAGCAGATTTGGCGCAGCTTAGTTACGGTGATGAGTGGTTTTATCTTAGCTTCGATTATTGCGATTCCAATTGGAATTATGATCGGTTTGAGCAGTAATGCCTATTCAGCGGTCAATCCACTGATTCAGGTATTTAAACCGGTTTCACCTCTGGCATGGTTGCCATTAGTGACCATGGTCGTCTCCGCAGTCTATGTGACCGAAGACCCTGCGTTTGATAAGGCCTTCTTAAACTCAATGTTCACCGTTCTGCTTTGTTGTTTGTGGCCAACCATTATTAACACGGCTGCGGGTGTAGCAACGGTTACTCAGGACCTTAAGAACGTCAGTCAAGTACTGAGCTTAAGCTGGTGGACACATGTTCGTAAAATCGTTCTGCCTTGTTCGATTCCAATGATGTTTACTGGTCTTCGTATCTCTTTAGGTATCGCCTGGATGGTATTGATTGCAGCTGAAATGTTGGCGCAGAACCCTGGGTTAGGCAAGTTTGTATGGGATGAGTTCCAGAATGGTAGTTCTGATTCTTTAGGCCGCATTATGGTGGCGGTAATTGTAATTGGTATCGTAGGTTTCTTCTTGGATCGCGGCATGTTAATTCTGCAAAAAGCGGTATCTTGGGATAAAACAGCAGACATTCGCTAATAGCAGGTTTAGGAGAAAAATATGTCAGAAGTACATTTAGAGTTAACCAACGTAGGTATTGAATTTCCGACTCCTAAAGGCCCTTTTAGAGCTTTAAGAGAGATCGATTTGAAGATCGATCAGGGTGAGTTTATCTCACTGATTGGTCACTCCGGTTGTGGTAAGTCAACCGTATTAAATATTGTTGCCGGTTTATACGGTGCTACCGAAGGTGGTGTGTTATTGGATGGTAGAGAGGTCGACTCCCCAGGCCCTGAGCGAGCAGTGGTGTTTCAGAACCACTCTCTGCTGCCATGGTTAACCGCTTATGAAAATGTCGAGTTGGCCGTGGATCAGGTCTTTAAGAATAAAAAATCGGCGGCAGAGAAAAAAGAGTGGATTGAATACAATCTAAAATTGGTGCATATGGATCATGCGATGCATAAGCGTCCAGATGAGATCTCCGGGGGTATGAAGCAGCGTGTCGGCATTGCGCGTGCCCTGGCGATGCAGCCGGAAGTTATGTTAATGGATGAGCCTTTTGGGGCACTGGATGCTCTAACCCGAGCGCATCTGCAGGATTCATTAATGGAGATTCAAAAGGAGTTGAATAACACCGTTATTATGATTACTCACGATGTGGATGAGGCGGTCTTGCTGTCTGATCGTATTGTGATGATGACGAATGGACCGGCGGCGACCATTGGTGAGATCCTTAAGGTTGACCTGCCGCATCCACGTGATCGACTGGCATTAGCTGATGATCCGACTTATAACCACTATCGTTCTGAAGTGCTACGTTTCCTGTATGAGAAACAGCGAAAAGTTGAACACTGATACTTTCAGTATTTAGTTGTTTTAAATGCCCGCATTTTGCGGGCATTTTTGTTTGTATGACGCTGAATTGAGTCTCTGTAGTGTTTTAGCGCTGTGTTAAACGTGGCGAATTAACCAGGCCTGTTAGGTTTGGTTGAGTCTTATGAATATGTCTGCACCATTTTGGATCAAAGCACTGTCTTGATTGGCAGCACTTGGAATCATTGATTTTGTTTGTTTGCACGGTAACCAGTTGATATTTAAGTATTAATGTGCGTTTTTAAACTATTGGCACTATACTTGTTATATTACTAATCAAAGTTTTAGACCTGCTGTCGGGTTTTACTGTTTTTCAGTGCCCGACGTCTTTTTGCTTCGGGCCTTATGCTAAAGGGTTGCAATGAAGCAAAAATTAATCCTCATTGGTTCTGGTATGGTTGGCGCACGTTTTATCGAACGTTTGTTGATCGAAGCACCACATCAGTACGATATTCGAGTTTTCAATAAAGAGCCAACCGGCGGTTATAACCGAATTATGCTCTCTCCTGTGTTAGCGGGTGAGAAATCCCTTCCTGAAATTATGACCCACGACTTTAACTGGTTTGAAGAGCGTGGCGTTCGTCTGCACTCTGGTACTTCTGTGATTGATGTCGATACCAACAATAGAACCGTTCAAACCGATTTAGGGGCTAAATACGAATACGATCAACTGGTGATTGCGACGGGTTCCAAGCCTTTTGTGATTCCGGTGCCGGGAACGGAACTGCCAGGGGTGGTTACCTTTAGAGATATTCGTGATGTCGACTTGATGTTGGAAGCCTCTACTCAGCACCCTAAAGCGGTGGTGATTGGTGGAGGCCTGTTAGGTTTGGAAGCGGCGAATGGTTTGAAAGTGCGTGGTATGGACGTCACGGTGGTGCATCGCAGTGAGGTGTTAATGAATGTACAGATGGATCAGCAGTCCGGTGATTTGTTGAAAAGTGAACTTGAGAAACAGGGCTTAAAGTTCGAGATGAGTGCCAATACCGTTGCCATTGAAGGTGAGAGTCGAGCGACAGGGGTTCGTCTCGCGGATGGTCGGTTACTACCTGCTGATTTGGTGGTGATGGCGGTCGGTATTCGACCTAATAAAACAGTAGCAGAAAAGATAGGCCTTGAGGTCAATAACGGCATAGTGGTGAACGATCGACTGCAGACCTCAAATGACTCGATTTATGCACTGGGAGAGTGTGTTGAGCATAGAGGCATCAGCTACGGTTTAGTCGCGCCGCTCTATCAACAAGCGCAAGTGTTGGCGGAACTCTTTGCAGGTAAAGACGCCTCTTACAGCGGCAGTTTGACATCTACCATACTCAAGGTGACCGGTATCGATCTTTTCTCAGCAGGTGAGTTCAGGGACGCAGATGACAGCGAGTCGATTGTCTATCAAGACCTAAGTCACAACGTCTATCGCAAGGTGGTTTTAAAGGACAACAAAATTATTGGTTCAGTGATGTTTGGCGACACCAGTGGATCGAAATGGATTTTTGAAAATTTGATTTCTGGCAAGGATATGAGTGCTTGCAGAGACTTTTTAGTATTTGGAGAAGGTTTCTGCCAGTAGAGCAAAACCTCAAAGGAAGAAAACAGTATGAGTAAGCAAAAAATAGTCGTAATTGGTAACGGCATGGTAGGTCACAACTTCATTGAAAAGTTGGTGGCGAGTGAGGGGTATGACAATTTTGAGGTTCATACCTTCTGTGAAGAGCCAAGAATGGCCTATGACCGAGTTTATCTATCCTCTTATTTTTCAGGTAAAACGGCAGAGGATCTGTCGCTGGTCAAACCAGGGTTTTATGAAGGCAACGGTGTGTCAATCTACATTAACGACAAAGCGGTTGATATTGATACTAAAGCGAAAACAGTCACTTCTCAAGCCGGTGTAACCATCGATTACGACAAGCTGATTATGGCGACCGGCTCCTACCCATTCGTACCTCCAATCGAAGGTAATGACCGTGACGGTTGTTTGGTGTACCGAACCATCGAAGACTTGGATGCCATGAAACAGACCGCCGCCAAAGGTAAGGTCGGTGTCGTCGTTGGTGGCGGTTTGTTAGGTTTGGAAGCGGCCAAAGCATTAGTCGATTTAGGTTTGGAGACTCATGTGGTCGAATTCGCACCACGTTTGATGCCGGTGCAACTGGATGATGGTGGAGCCGCTCTGCTGAAAAGAAAAATCGAAAACCTTGGGGTGACAGTACATACCTCAAAAGCGACGACACTGATTACCGATGGCGAGCACTGTATCAACAAGATGGTATTTGCCGATGGTGAAGAGTTGGAAACCGATATGGTGCTGTTCTCGGCGGGTATCCGACCACGAGATGATTTAGCCAAGCAGGTTGGCTTAGAGTTAGGACCGAGAGGGGGTATTCAGGTAGATGATCAGTGCAAGACCTCTGATAGCGATATCTTTGCTATCGGTGAGTGTGCATTACACGATGGCATGATCTACGGTCTGGTGGCGCCAGGTTATGCAATGGCCCAGGTTGTGGTTGATCAGTTGAATGCAGAGCCAGCTGCTTTCACAGGTGCCGACATGAGTACCAAGTTGAAACTGATGGGGGTTGATGTCGCTTCGATTGGTGATCCGCATGGTACCGATGAGAATGCGCTATCTTATGTTTATGAGAACGGTCCGGAAGAGATCTATAAAAAGATTGTGGTCACTCCTGATGGTAAAAAACT
>CAZNML010000010.1:0-23998 GCA_964574275.1 uncultured Thiosulfatimonas sp.
CCAACAGATTTACAGTCTGCCCCCTTTGGCCGCTCGGGAAACCCTCCGTATTGGTGAGGCGTATTTTATAGAAAATTAGATTGGTGTCAACTCTATTTTTAAAAAAAGCCCAATATTCTTAATATTTCTTCAAAAGCGCCATTTTTAGCCGGTAAAAGCCTCTTTAGAAGCCAGATATTCCAGCTCATCAGCTGTACTTTCTCTTCCCAGGATGGCATTTCTATGTGGAAAACGTGCAAACTTTTTAATTAATCCACGGTGATGCTGTGCAAAACGGATGCTATTGCTATTACCTAACTGTGTAAATAGCGCTACCGACTGGTTTTGATCGTCAATATTTTCACTGTGCATCAGTGGCATATAGATAAATGAGCGCTTTGATTTAGATAACTGTTGATCAAACTCTTTTTTAATGGCGTATTTCGCTACCGCTATCGCCTGCGACTCTGTGGCAAAACTCTGCGCCTGTCCCCTGAACATATTCAGTGGCATCTGATCCAGCAGTATCGTTAATGCCAGGGCGCCATCCGCACTCTGCCGCCATGATTCCAAGCCACCCTCTTTAGCCTTGATCCATAAAGCTCTATATTGCTGCCTGATCTGCTCATCAATTTGTGTTGTTGAATTAAACCAAAAGGGCCGCATCTCATCCGCAAACCAATAGCTCAATAAATCATCAATGGTTTTTTCATCTGTTGCTGCCATCTGCACTATCTCTTAATTTCAAAAGTTGATGGATGTTCGCTGCATTATAATAATGCTCTCACTTAATCACTTATATCTATTATGCAAACCATCTGCCAACTTAACAGCTTTAAGATTCTATATCAGGACAGTGATCTGGTTGCGATCCATAAACCGGCAGGCCTGCTGGTACATCGCTCACCGATCGATAAACATGAAACACAATTTGCTGTGCAATTAACGCGCGACGCCATCGGCCAGAAAGTCTACCCGATTCACCGCTTGGACAAGGCCACCTCCGGCCTGCTGCTGTTTGCACTTAATCCATCTACGGCGCGTCTTATGGGTGAACAGTTTGCCAACCACACTATTGAGAAGACCTATTTGGCAATTTGCCGCGGTTGGTGTGAACCCAGTGGTCATATTGACCATGCCTTAAAATATAAACGAGATAAAGTTGCGGAGAGGCTTAAACGAGAGCAGTTGGAACCGCAGTCCGCACAGAGCCGCTATCAGACCTTAGCCACCACCAGCGTGGACCATGCTATTGGTCGCTATGAACAACAACGTTACAGTCTGGTGCAACTTAAACCTCAGACCGGGCGCAAGCACCAACTGCGACGCCATATGAACCACATTCACCACCCGATTATCGGTGATGTCCGCTATGGTGACCGTCACCATAACCACTTCTTTAATGACTGGCTTGGGCAGCATCGACTCTATCTTGCTGCTGTCAGCCTGAAATTTACCCACCCGGTCAGCCATAAACCGATGTTAATTGAAGCACCGCTTGAAGCGAGTTTTATGTATGCACTCGAGCAGCTAAACCTGACTTCCGCACTCCAACCTTAGAGGCTAAATCAGGCTCTCTTTAAAGCCTTCATAGATTTTCAGCGCCTTGTCCTTGTTTTTTAGCAGCGCCTCAACACAGAGCGGGTCAAAGTGGATTCCGCTATTGTTCTCAATATAGTTAAAGGTGTCTTCCAGATTATAGCCATGACGGTAGACACGGCGTGAGCTCAAAGCATCAAATACATCCGCCAGTGCCATAATACGCCCCTCCAGTGGAATCTCCTCCCCCTTCAAGCCATTAGGATAGCCGCTGCCATCCCACCACTCATGGTGGCAGCCAATGATATTTCGCAGATAATCCAGATGATGAAAGTGCTCAAAATCAAAATCCGCCACAATCTGCTCAATAATCGCCAAACCGGCCGGCACATGATTGCGCATCTCTTTTAACTCATCCGAAGTCAATGCCGTTGGTTTCAATAATACCTTGTCCGACACCCCAACCTTGCCGATATCATGTAAAGGTGCATACAGCCACAGATAGTTGATATATTCATCACTCAACCCCATAGATGGGGCCAGCTCGCGAGCGATTAACTCCACATAAGCACTGACACGCTGAATATGCCGGCCGGTCTCCGCATCCTTGAAGCCAGTCAAATGCTTGGTGGCATTCACCATACCGGTTAAGGTCTTGACCGGCAGAATATCCATCACCAATAGCGCTTCAATCAAATGCACATAGGTCGTTAAATGCGTTAACACCTCATCATCAAAAAACTCATCCTTGTCCGCATCAAAAAAGACAAAGCCCAACAGCTCATCTCCCCAATAGAGCGGAACCGTAAAACTGGACTTAAACCCCGCCTCAAGCAGCGCATCCGAACGTGGCGACCAACCGGCCTGCTGCATCAAATGTGGCACGACTCGATCATGACGCTCATCTGCCAACTTCTTTAAAGTCGGGATATCGGACAGCTTTTCACGAAAGTGATTCATTAATGAAGAGTCGGCGGGCGCTTTGATAAAGGTGTGTAACAGATCGGTATCTTTATCGTACAAAGCCACCGCAAGACGTACCAGGTTAGGCCAAACCCGGCTCATCTTGGCGAACATCAACTCCAGCTCTTCACTAATTTGTAAATCTCGTTTCATTCACGTGCCCCTGTGCAACCAAACTGAATCCATCTGCATTTAATTACCCCACATTCTACATTAGTTTTAATAAGGGTAAAAATAACCAGGCCTGCTAAAATACTCTAACTCAAAGACTTAAAACACACTGCCGATCTATGACACAGCTAAACGACCACTGGAAATCGCTCTTAAACTTCGATCAACAGCATATCTGGCACCCTTATGCCAAACTGCCCAATCCGATTGAAGCGATCGGCGTTAAAAAAACACAAGGCTCGCTGATTACCCTGGCCGATGATCGCCAACTGGTAGACGGCATGTCCTCCTGGTGGGCAGCGCTACACGGTTACAACCACCCCGAAATCCAGCGGGCGATGCATGAGCAGATCGACACTATGCCGCACATTATGTTCGGCGGTTTCACCCATGAGCCCGCCATTGAGCTGGCCAAACGTCTGGTTAAACTCTCTCCGCCAGGCCTGGAGAAAGTGTTTTTTGTCGATTCCGGCTCAGTAGCGATGGAAGTGGCTATTAAGATGGCGATGCAGTACTGGATCAGTCTCAACAGGCCTGATAAAAACCGACTGCTGACGGTAAAAAACGGTTATCACGGCGACACCTTTGCCACCATGGCGGTGTGTGACCCGATCAACGGCATGCACAGCCTGTTTTCAGAGCTGCTACCTAAGCACTATTTTGCCCCCGCCCCCGAAATGGGCTTTGATCTTGATTCCGACAACCAGGATATTCAAGCGCTGCAACAGATCCTGTCACAACACCATAACAGCATTGCCGCTGTGACCATTGAACCGATTGTGCAAGGCGCCGGTGGCATGCGCTTTTATCGCCCGGACTATTTAAAACAACTGCGTGCTCTATGTGATGAGTATCAGGTGCTGCTGATTATTGATGAGATTGCCACCGGCTTTGGTCGCACCGGCAAACTGTTTGCCTCGGAATGGGCTGACATCTCGCCCGATATTATGACGCTGGGCAAAACTCTGACCGGCGGCCATATCACTCTGGCCGCGACCTTGGCCACAGAAAGAATCAGCAGCACCATTAGTAACGGCAACCCCGGCATACTGGCGCACGGTCCCACCTTTATGGCCAACCCTCTGGCCTGCCGAGCGGCCATCGCCAATATCGATCTGTTGCTCGCCTCACCCTGGCAAGATAATATCCAACGCATTGAGCAGCACTTTCAACAGAGTCTACTGCCTCTAAAAGAAGTTGACGGCGTGGCCGATGCACGCGTGCTGGGTGCAATTGGCGTAGTGGAACTGGAAAGAGATGACTTAGGCCCGGCTGTGCAGGCGCTGGCGGTAGAAAATGGTATCTGGCTCCGACCTTTCGGCAAGCTGATCTACACCATGCCGGCCTACAATATCTCACAAGCGCATTTAAATACCTTAACAGATGGGCTGGTCAACTCAGTCAAGCAGGCGCTGCTAGCCAACCTCAACTCATAACGGCTTCATCAGCAGATGAGGCCATTAAAAAGCCGTTGCGACCTCCCTGTTTGACCTTATACATCGCTTGATCGGCCAGCTCAATCAACTCTTCCAGATTATCCGCATCCTGCGGATAGACCGAGAGGCCGATACTCACACCGGTACTAACCTCAAGGTCACTGCTAAGCGAGTACGGACTGGCCATACGCTTGACAATCTTCTGTGCAATCGTCACCGGATCCAGGCTGCCGTGGCCACTATTAAGGATAATCACGAACTCATCCCCACCCCAGCGGATAATTACATCCTCGCGTCGCACGGCATACTTGAGACGCCTGGCCACCTCAACCAGCACCTTATCACCCGCCTCGTGACCATAGGTATCATTAACGGGTTTAAAGCGGTCCAAATCAATCATCATCAAAGCAAATGCCGACCCTTGTGTATCGGCAAAGTTCATAGCAGTTTGAATATGGATTAAACCGGCTCTGCGGTTATAAAGCCCCGTTAACGCATCATGCTCCGCTTCATTTCTAGCCTGCTTCTCCCTTTGCGTTCGATCGGAGACGTCATAGATAATCAGCTCCACCACTTCATCGGTACTCGCCTGACTCACATCTGAGAAAAGGCAGTGTATCCAGCGCCCTTTGTCACCATTCTCCTTGGCAAACATCAAATCCAGACTCACCGGTTGACCATCACGCGCAACCTGCTTGATGACATTCTTAAAAGTATTGCCGTCATAAAAGGTTTCCGCCAGACTCGGTCGGCCGGCGATATTGTCACCCAGATAACGCGCATCAATGATCTCCTCAAAAGCGCTATTGCTGGTCTGAACACGCCCCTCTATATCAAGCAGTGCAATACCGCTGCTGGCTCGCTCGAAAATAGCCCTGAATTTTGCCTGCAGTTGCTCCACCCTGCTGCGCAGATGCCGCTCCTGCTGCAAAGTTAACTCGATCGCACTTAAAAGATGGTTGGTATCATCAACCAGGGTTCCAATTTCATTTTCCTTGTGGGTTGGCGGGCACAGCAGACGAGTGCTGCTGCCCGGTACAATCTGGCTTAACTGCTTGGCCAACTTCTTAATCGGCCTTGTCAGCAGCCAGTGAATCAGCGACATAAGTACAATCAGCAGCAGCAAGGTATACAGCAACATCACCACCACATAGCGCCAGGCAAGTTCAGCCGCATGCTGTTCCATCAAAATACGATTCGGCTGGATAATCAGCTCCCCTACCCGCTCCGTCGCTTCAAACGGCGAGAACAGCGGAAAGTGGCGAGAGACGCATGCCTCACAGGTAATACTATTGGCAAACAGCATCTTATCTTGGCTCATAATATAGACGCCGTTAACGATGTCATTTTGCATCAGCCCCTCACCCACCTCGCTGGCAAGCTCCTGCTCCCCCAGATAAGCCGCAACCGCCGCGCCCGACTCAACCGTAGATACCAGCTGCTCAAGTCCGCTATGCATTTTTTTAAGCTCATCACTATAGGCAAGGTGATAAAGAACAGAGGAAGAAAGGACGATAAAGGCCAGGCTAACGCCACCAATTATTAACAGTAGCCTGCTGGAGAGACTTTTGCGAGCCTTAGTCGACACGTGTCACTACCTTAACGCGCTCATCCAGCATGGAGCTGTCGATATAGGCAATCGCCGAGGGGTTGTCGGCGACCATCTCCACCAACAGCTTAACATCGGAGACTATCTTCGGTGGCGAAGCCCGCCCGGTAAACAGCAGTTTGGCCCAATAGGCATTAATCTGGGCAGGTCGTTTATTCATCATCTTTTTATAGAAGGTACGCTTAACCGCCCCTTTGCCAGGGTGATCGATCGGCATGGCCGGTTTGCCGTTTGGATACAGCTGAGTGCGCCCCATATAGATATCGACCACCTCATGGCGGCTAAGCGCCGTTAGATCATTCTGTTTGCTGACAATAACAACCACCTCTGCCAAGGCAGCGCCTGAGCATGCCAGCATAAAGATCAGGGTATATACTCTTAACCAACTCATAATTTAGAAGATAAAATTCAAGTTAACGGTAACGGTATTGACACTGTCACCTGCTGACGATCGGTTCTTCACCTCCCACAAGTGAACCCCTTTATTGGCTACCTGGTGGTGATCCCACTGAAGTTTCAACGCCGTATTCTGCCAAAGATCCCAACGCAACCCTAAAGACAGGGTCGACTGATCCGTACCATTGACATCCGCCACCGACTGCACCCCCTGATACAGGGCGTAAATCGGATTATTGGGGTCCGCTGCAATCGGAGGGTTTGCAGGCGGGTTAAAATTGACGGCTTTTTCGGTATTTTGGGCACGTGAGATCACACCAAAGTAGGTCACATCCTGCACTCGATAGCCCAGGCTGACATAAGCATTCACCACCGCAGGAAAAAACTGATACTTGGAGTCGATATAACCGGCCTCTGACTCAACTATCCACGGGTGATTATCGTACTTCACCCCCAAAGACAGATAGTGAAAGCGTTTATCTTTAATGGTGACATCTTCTGCAATCTGTGCGGCCTCCGGCCAAATTGCAGGCGGCATTAAATTTAAAGAGTCGGCCAGCAAACGTGTATTTGCCATTTCTGATGCAATCTGTGAGGATGAAAGCCCTAAACGAAAACTCCACGGCTCTGAGTGCAGCTCAGCCGCCAGACCGATAACAGGATCGACCGTAATTTTTTCACTACTACTGGCTGACAAGGACTGCTCAGCCACGCCACCAAACAGCTTAAAGCTGAGGTAGTTGTCGCCAAGGCGAGTGGAGTAGCTCACATCTGCCCCATCCAGATAGCTGAATGCAATCGGGCCATAGAACTCATGTGGGGGTCGTGCCCAGAGATAGGCAAACCCGACATTACGGTAATCGGACAAGGCAAACAGGTCTATACCAACCCGCCCAAGCCTAAGCGCCCACTGTTGATTCAGCTGGTGACGCAGAAAGAGCCATTCGACACTCTCTTCCAAGGAGTTACTAGGGCGTTGACGGGCGACCAGCTGTAGCGTCGCACTGGTCTGCTGACTAAAACGAGCATCCAGCTGCACCCCCAGCAGAAGCTCCTGCCCCGCAGTCCAGCTGGAGTTATAAACCGGCTCTCTGGTCAGATCCCGTTTATAACCCAGGGTTTCACTGCCGCCATTGACCAAACCGACTGTGCCAAAGCCACTGAATGAGAGTGAATCCCACTGACGCTGTTCAGCCGAGAGTGCCACGGCTGAAAAACATAGCACAGCGATACTTACTATAACTTTGACCCACTGTCTCATCATTCGCACTACTCTTTAACAAGGTGGAGTTGAGGACACTCTGCACTCACCGCATAGATAAGCATATAAAACCATGAAATAGAACCCCAACTCTTATTAATACTGATTTTTATGCAACAACACAGTAAAACTCTATATCAAAACCGCAGTGAAAGCAATCTCTCGGTCTGTGCAGGCTCACAAGTCGTCACTGCAAATATAAAGGCTCTCATTTTGCTAGCAGCGCTATCGCTCTTTGCAGTCAAACACGCTGTAAATGATCAGGCCTGATCTTTTCAATAAGCTTGAATTCTGCCTGTTGGCAGCAAACTATATTTCAATTTTATTAAAGTTATAAGTAAATATAAAAACAAATTAAGTATTTCTATTT
The DNA here is from genome assembly GCA_964574275.1 of uncultured Thiosulfatimonas sp. Lineage (GTDB taxonomy): Bacteria > Pseudomonadota > Gammaproteobacteria > Thiomicrospirales > Thiomicrospiraceae > Thiomicrorhabdus. Next base: position 7,725 of record CAZNML010000010.1, read on the forward strand.
AGCTTTGTTAAGATAATTTGTCTAAATAGCTCAAAGATCGCCAGGCCTGCTACAAACTCACACTTGAATCAAGACGTGGCAGCCGTGGATGTCAAACAGCAGACAAAGATGAGAATTGAGCGCGTCTGAAAATAGAGGGCGTTTTTATAGCCAGCTAACTCAAAGACGCTTTAATAGACTACCTTAGAGAGACAAACGCGTGTTAAAACGAAACTGCTATGCTTTATTAACATTGCCGACCCTTGTTCTGCTGCTCATCAGCAGCCAACCCGCTTTCGCGCTCAGCATTGAGGAGTCCCGTCACCTGTTATCCAGAACAGGTTTCGCTCCCAGCTTCAGTGAGATTAAAACGCTCAGTTCACTTAATCGTCGCCAAGCCATCGACTATCAGCTCAGCACCCTAAAAACCGAACCCTTTACCGAACTGCCGGACAAATTCAGACTGCCCTATCAAAACGATTTCAACTGGAAAAAGGCCAGTCAACAACAGAAAAAACAGCAGCGTAAACTGTTACGCCAACAGAGCAATGAACTCAAGCAGTGGTGGCTGCATGAGATGATTGTCACCCACAGTCCATTTACCGAAAACCTGACCCTGTTCTGGCATAACCACTTTGTCTCCAGCAGCCAAAAAGTGAAACATCCAGCACTGATGGCACAGCAGAATGCAACCCTGCGTCAACATGCCGCCAATAACTTTGCCGACTTTGTCAAAATCATGCTCAAAGACCCGGCGCTGCTGCGCTATCTGGACAACCACAAAAACCGTAAAGACAAACCCAATGAAAATCTGGCGCGCGAACTGCTCGAACTGTTTACCCTGGGCGAAGGCCACTACAGTGAGCAGGATGTCAAACAGGCTGCTAAAGCCCTCTCGGGTTATACTGTCAACCCCAAAACCGGGCAGTTTCGTTTTAACCGGAAACAACACGACCACAGCTCTAAAACGCTGTTTGGCGAGCGCGGTGATTTTGATGCCAACGATCTGGTAGACCTAATTCTCCAACAACCACAAACGGCGCGTCACATTACTCAAAAACTGTGGCAGCACTACATTACCACCCCAGTCCCGCCACACACACTGAGCCGACTGAGTGATCGCTTCCGCCAGGACTATCAGCTTAAACCGTTAATCCGCGCTATCCTCATGCAGCCCGAATTCTGGCACGCTGACAATATCGGCAGCAAAATCAAAGACCCCATCAATCTGGTGGTCGGCACGCTACGCCAATTTAAACAGCAGCCCAAACAGATCAAACAGCTGCTGCGGGCCGCATCCTCCATGGGACAAAACCTGCTGGCGCCGCCGAATGTTAAGGGTTGGAATACCGGTACCGCCTGGATTAACACTACTACACTGCTGGCGCGTCAGAACTATATGGCAAAAGCCACACGCGGCATGCAGTTAAAAGCGCTGGTCCAACAACAGAATCAATCTAATCAGGCCTGGTTAAAAGCACTACTGCCAAGCAGCCAGCATGCGCAGATTGACAGCCAACAACAGACCTGGCAAGTGGTCAAACAAGCGCTGAACCACATCAGCTACCAACTGGAGTGACTACCATGAACCGCCGCGACTTTCTAAAATACTGCACCGCAATGGGATTGAGCTTCCCGCTGGCAAACAACAGCCATGCCGCCAGCCAGGCACAGCGCAACACTTTGTTACTGATCGAGCTGCAGGGCGGCAATGATGGTTTGAACACCGTCATCCCCTATGCCGACCCGCGCTACTATGAGCTGCGGCCAACCATTGCCATTGACCGGAGTGAGGTCATAGAGCTTAACGCCAGCCTTGGCCTGCACCCCTCGCTGCAAGCGCTGCTGCCAATTTGGCAGCAGCAACAACTGCAGATTATGCTCGGGGTCGGCTACCACAACCCGAATCTGTCGCACTTCCGTTCGATTGAGATCTGGAACACCGCCTCCAGAAGTGATCAATATCTTGATCAGGGCTGGCTGGCCTCGAAACTGGCGCAGCAAAATGCGGCAATTGATGGCCTGGTGCTCGGCGGTCAATTTGGCCCGCTCAGCGGAGCCGCCAATACGGTGCAGATCCGTAATATTGAACAGTTTCTCAAACAGAGTCGTCACCGCGGCCAGCACAAACAACACCATGCCCAGCACAGCAATAACCCGGCTTTGAACCACCTGTTGCAGACGCAGAGTGTGATCGACCAGGCAGCGGATACTTTGAAAACCCAGCTGAAAAAGCTACAGGCACCGCAAGCCTTTGACAAAAACGCCTTTGCCCGGCAGATGCAACTGGCTACACAGATTATTCAAAGTGATCTCAATATTCCAGTGATTAAAGTGCGACTCAACGGCTTTGACACCCACGCCAACCAAAAAGGCACTCATGCCCGTCTGCTTAAAACCCTGGCCGACAGTATCGCCGCCAGCCAGCAGGCATTGCAGGTCAGCGGACATTGGCCACATGTCACTATGATGACCTACTCGGAGTTCGGCCGTCGCGCCAAAGAGAACGGATCACGCGGTACCGATCACGGCACCGCGGCACCGCACTTTATTCTGGGTGGCTCGGTGATGGGCGGCTTTTCAGGCCACCAACCCAGCCTGACAGACTTAGACAACCACAACCTGAAATACACCACCGACTTCAAACAACTGTTTGCTCAGGCCAAGCTCTAAATAAAACAAATTTGACAGCTTATGAGGTTGGCCCCATAATCAAATACGCACTTATAAGTACGTAATATTAATTAGAGAGGACAGCTCATGGACTTTTATTTAGATGCCTGGCGCAATTTTGCCAACTTTTCCGGACGTGCAACTCGTCAGCAGTACTGGATGTTTATCTTAATCAACCTGATTATCGCGTTTATCTTAGGTTTTATCGACAGCGTGTTTGGCACATATAGTGAAGAGGCTGGCATAGGACTGCTCGGAGGTATCTATACCTTAGCGGTACTGGTTCCGTCTATCGCCATCCTGATTCGTCGCCTGCATGACACCAGTCGCAGCGGCTGGTGGTTACTGCTGTTCCTGATCCCGATCATTGGACCACTGGCTCTTTTGGTGTTTGCTATTTTAGACAGCACAGCGGAAGAGAACCAGTGGGGACCAAGCATTAAATACGCTAATCAAACAGAGATGGCCAGTGCCTGATCCTGTCCCCCGCTTACCAATAAAAAAGCCCGCAATTGCGGGCTTTTATCTAAAATGAACAGGCCTTTATACCCCCTTGCGGGGTGTGATCATTTAAATCGCTAAAAGCGATTAAGCTTCAATAATCTCATAGCTGTGTGACATCTCTGCGGTCTTCTCCAGCATTTTCGATACCGAACAGTACTTCTCAGCCGACAGCTCAACGGCACGCGCCACTTTTTTCTCATTCAGATCGGTTCCAGTCACTTTAAAGTGCAGATTGATATTAGTGTATACCGCCGGTACCGCATCGGCACGCTCCGAAGTGAACTCCATCTGGCAATCTTTAACGTCCTGCTTGCCTTTCTCCAGCATCATGGTGACATCAATTCCGGCACAACCACCCAGGCCCATCAGCAACAGCTCCATCGGACGCGAACCACGGTCTTCACCACCCACCTCTTTAGAGGCATCCATCATTACTTTATGGCCGGTCGCCGAGGTCGCTTCAAATGCCTTACCGCCTTTCCAGTCTACTTTAATTGTCATTACTCTCTCCTAAGTTAATTCTGTTTCACTTAAATCAATTCATTCTACGTTACTTAAATCTTCTAATAATGGCTTCAATTGAGAAATACAAGACGATAATCGCCATGGCGCCAAATACCACTTCAACCTCAACGATGGCTGGGATATCGACCCCGGTCTCCTCAATAATATCGAACATATCGCTGAAGGCGGTCACCGACAGCAGAATCCCCATAAAACCGATCACTGCATCAAAGCGCTGGCTCGACTTTTCGCTGAGCTGATCCAGCGCATTGGAGATTTGTACCCTTAGGAATCGGGTGGCTTCCTGCGACTCTTTCATGGTCGCCTGCAGCGCATGGCGTTCGTCATTCACACCCACCGCATCAAACAGCTGCTGTACAAAACGGCCATGATCCGGAAAACGCATTAAGCCGCCGGTATCCATCAAATGCAACAGGTCGCGCACCTCTAAATTCAACAGGTGCAAAGCCTTAACCTTACGTCGGTAGCCCTTCTCCTGTTCACGCAACTCAAGTCGTGTCTTGTCCTCAATGTCTTCATCATCGTGATACTCAAGCTGGATATTACGCACATTGTTAAACAGCATCTTACCGAGCTGTTTCATATAGTAACGGGCACCGGTTGCCACCAACACATTCTCCAGCGCCTGGTCGGTCACCCAGCTGGGTTGATCGAGCTGCACAATCAATGCATAGGAGCCATCCGCCTGCACCCAGTCATCCTCGTGGTAGAGATCGGTGGCGATATTGTTAATGCCGGTATGCGGTTTCTGTACACGCCAGTTCTCAAAGGTACTGCGCACCTCTCGTGGCGGAATCTTCAGGCCAATCCAGTCGGGATGCTGCTGCACCTCGGCAAAACTGAGCAACTTGCCCGGCTGCGCCTGATCACTCATGGTTTCCAGTAACAGGGTAGAGCTGACATGCTCACTGGTGCTGTAGATCAGACTTGAATTGCCGCCAAACCACTGCTCAACCGCAGCAAAAATATCGTCTGCCAGATCACGCAGATAGTGGTAGTCGGTCTGGTTCCACTGAATCGCCTCATCCAAGGCGTTCTCCAGTGGCAGGTTGGTCAGGTGACGCACCGTATTAACATCCGTACCGTCCAGTTCAGTTTCAAACTTGAGCTGCAGCAGCCCCAGGCTGTTAAAGCGCAGATTCAACTGGTAGCTGATGCCGGCATCGCGGAACTTAGGTAACACCACATCCGCCAGGTCAAACTGCCAGATATGGAATTGACCGGTCTCCGACATATCCGACAAAATATCCGGCGGCTCCGGCTCATAGAACGAGTCGGCACTGAGACGTTCGATTAGCTGACTGCGCAATGCCTCATCACTTAAAGCATCAATCAGGCAATCAACCTGCATCGAGTTAACGGTGGCGTAATAGGTAGAGACCAGGCGTCCCTCTTCGATCAGCAGTTTGTTGCTCGGCGCCTGGCGCAGATAGTCAACCGAGATCAGATAGGCCTTCAGCACCGACGCATAAACTTTAAGCTCAATGGTCTTCTCATAGGCCGCTGTTAAAGTGTGCTGCAACGCATCCCACTCTGTGGCGTCAATCTGCTCTCCCTGATCACGACGATGCAACACAGTACTCATGGCTCTGACCGCTTCGATATAGGCGATCTTGTTGTCAAGTTCACCACGGCACTGCGGGTTTTGCTCGATCAGTGCCAAGGCTTCATCACAGGCGCGCTTGGTATTAATAAAGTGGTTGTTGTGCATACCGCGGTCTTCTTCAACCGCCATTACCGCAATTTTGGCTCTTAGCTCGATGCAGGGTGCAGGACGTTTGCTCTGATCCTGCATGGCATCCAGCAGAGCCGCGCCCCAGTTGTAGAGTTCAAAGGCGAGTAAAAAATCATAACTCTGTTCAATCTTCAAACGTGCGGTAAAGTAAGCAAACCAAAAAGCGGCCAGCTTCTGCTCATCAGTGGTTAACTGTTGTGCCTGCTTAGCCAGCTCTGACTGGTCAGCAAACTGCAAATTACACTGCAACTTTTCAACCAGAGCCTGGCGGCCAATTTCAAACTCCTCTTGCTGATCAAACTCAACCGCGACTTGATTGATATCCATAAACGTCCTTATAAGGTAGTGACAATGTCATGCGGGTAATCTTTAATTACCTGCATCTGGGTGCCATAACGCGGGTCATCCTGTTTCAGTTGATAACCCTGCAATAACAGCTCCGAAACAAATGATTCTACTACCTGAATACGTACATTTTCAACCGAGTCATGCAAAACAACAAACAGCCCCATCTTTTCGCTACCGGAGCCATGAAAATCTGGAATGCGGTAATCAAGATCGAGACGTTTGAACCCGAGCTTATGATAGAACGGCCACAGTTTGGGTGCGGCCTCTAACCAGAAATAGGGGGTATCAGCAGTGAGGTTGTTGGCAAGCAGCTGGTGCACCAGCTTTTTGGCTAAGCCCTGCCCCTCAAATTGCGGCGCCGTCGCCAGATAAGCCAGCAGGGTGGAATTGCTGTAGCTCTCCAGCAAGGTGAAGGCGGCCCAGTGGTTGCTGTCTGCATCCAATAGACCGCTGAGTTCGGATTCACCTTTATTGATGGAATCGGCAATGGAGGTGATTGGAGCCTGTTCTCGATAGGGAAAACGGCTGCGATATAAATGCGCCCAAAAACGGAAGCGAATATGACCAGGCCTGGTCAAAGTAAAAGGTTTCAGGGCCTGCAATCGATTAGCAGCCGCTGTGGAAATTCGCTGTTTTGACATCTGAGCAGGCCTGTTGAAATTTTGAAGATGAAATTCAGAAACGACTACTTGAACAGTTCCGCCAGTTTCTCACCTGGATTATCGGCGCGCATAAAGGCTTCACCCACCAGGAAACTGTTGACGTGGTGCTCGCGCATCTTCTTCACGTCTTCCGGCCCAAGAATACCACTCTCGGTGACTACGATTCGATCATCCGGAATCATGTCCAGCATACGAATGGTGGTCTCTAAAGAGACATCGAACGAGTGCAGGTCGCGGTTATTAATACCGATCAGTGGCAACGGCAGACGCAATGCTCGCTCCAGCTCCTCTTCGTTATGCACCTCGACCAGTACATCCATACCCAGCTGCAACGCGGTTTCGGTCAACTCATACATTTGCGCATCACCGATTGCCGCCGCGATCAACAGGATACAGTCGGCGCCGATCACTCGCGCTTCATAGACCTGATAGTCATCAATAATAAAGTCCTTGCGGATAATCGGCAGATCAACCGCGGCACGCACCTGTTGCAGATACTCGTTTGAACCCTGGAAGAAATCCTGGTCAGTTAAGACCGACAGACAGGCCGCACCATTGGCTTCATAACTCTTGGCGATCTCCACCGGATCAAACGGGTCACGCAGTACACCTTTACTTGGCGAAGCCTTTTTAATTTCAGCAATCACCGCCGACTCACCGGCATCCAACTTGGCCTGCATGGCATCGGCAAAGCCCTTGGTTGGCGTGGTGCTCATCATCAGGGCCTTCTGTTTCATCTCGCGTAACGGGATGCGATCACAGCCCTCTTGAATCTCTTCCATCTTACGGAAAATAATTTTTTTCAAAATGGTTGGTGTACCACTCATAGTTTGATCCTTGTTTTACTGCCGAGGCGCTTAGCTGCCGGCAATAAGATTAAAATTAATTCTGTGTTGTGTGCTGATCACTTTGAGCCGAAGTCTCAGCTTTTGACTCCGGCACCCGCCATAAAAAAAACAGCAGTAACAGTGCAATACCGACCAGCATCAACTGCAGGCCGTGACTGTCATGCAAGATCGCGATGGAGATCGTGAACATTATCACAATGACCCAGGTAGCGCGCTTTTTGGTGCGGCGCAACATGGTGTGCTCTCTGTCCCAGCGACGCAGGTCTTCACCAATCCAGCGGTTATTCAATAAGGCCTGATGAAAACGCGGCGAGCTTTTGGCAAAGCAGGCGGCGGCCAAAATCATAAACGGCGTGGTCGGCAACAGCGGTAACACCACGCCGATCAGACCGGTAATAAAAAATACCCCGCCCAATAGAAGATAGACATGGCGCTTTAAAATATGAATCATGTCAGTCCGCTTTTATATAAACGAGCCGAGCAGGTCACGGCATCAGGCCTTGTTAAAAGACTGCGTTTTAGCAATAAAGTCGTTTAGTTTTTGCTGCGCCAAACCGTCAGCGATGATTTTGCGAGCCAGACAGACACCGTCAGCATAGCTGTTTGCCAGACCTGCCACATAGAGAGAAGCACCGGCATTCAGGCAGACAATGTCTTTGGCTGCACTGTCGTTATTGGCAAACACCGCACGAATAATATTGATGCTGTCCTGCGCCGAATCCACTGACAGGTCATTCAAGTTAGCGTGATCCATATCATGCTCGGATGGGTCGATCTGCCACTCGGTGACTTCCCCGTTTTTAAGCTCAGCGACAAAGGTACGACTGGCAATACTGATCTCATCCAGACCATCTTCAGCATGCACTACCATGACATGCTTGGAACCTAAACGCTGCAGCACCTTGGCGAACAGCACCGTTAATGCCTTGTCATACACCCCAATCACCTGGAATGGCGCGCCGGCCGGATTGGTCAAAGGCCCGAGCATATTAAAGATGGTACGCACTCCCATCTCTTTACGCGGACCAATCACATGTTTCATCGCACTGTGGTGCGCCTGCGCAAACATAAAACCAACACCGGTCTCATTAATACACTCCGCCACCTGCTCCGGACTCAAGGTCAGATCAACACCGGCCGCTTCCAGCACATCGGCACTGCCCGACTTGCTGGAGATAGAGCGGTTACCGTGCTTGGCAACCGTACCACCCGCCGCTGCCACCACAAAGGCACAAGCGGTGGAGATATTAAAGGTATTGGCACCGTCGCCGCCGGTTCCACAGGTATCCACCAGCTTGGACTTATCATCCAGACGCACCGGAGTGGCCAGACTGCGCATCACCTGCACTGCGGAGGTAATCTCTTCCAGGGTCTCACCTTTCATACGCAGCGCGGTCAGGATCGCAGCAATCTGTGCTGGCGTGGCCTTACCAGACATCAATTTGTGCATCACCGACTCCATCTGTTCGGCATGCAACTCTTGACGGTTCAATAACTGTTCTAAAGCGGCTTTAAGTTCCATATCATTTCCAACGTAAAGTGTTTGCTAACAATTCTACCAGCTAATTATTAAAGTCTATTTCTGATCCAGAAAGTTCTTCAACATGGCGTGACCCTGGTCGGTCAAAATGGATTCGGGATGAAACTGCACCCCTTCAATCGCCATCTCTTTATGACGCACACCCATAATCTCATCCATAGTGCCGTCTTCATTCTGTGTCCACGCGGTGATTTCCAGACAGTCCGGCAGGGTCGCCTGATCAATGACCAATGAGTGGTAACGTGTGGTTTGCACCGGATTTGGCAGAGCGCTGAACATACCGGCATCCTTATGGTAAACCGGAGAGGTCTTGCCGTGCATCACCTGCTTGGCACGCACAATGTCACCGCCAAACGCCTGGCCGATACTCTGGTGACCCAGGCAGACGCCCATAATGGGAATCTTACCGGCAAAGTGCTTGATCGCTTCCACCGAAACACCGGCTTCGGTTGGCGTACAAGGGCCTGGAGAGATCACCAGATACTCAGGGTTCAGAGTCTGGATGGTTTCGATATCAATTTGATCATTACGATACACCTCCACCTGCTGACCTAACTCACCAAAATACTGGACGATGTTATAGGTAAACGAATCGTAGTTATCAATCATTAACAGCATAACTTAGTAGTCCTTATTGATGCTCAAGTTCTGGGTTTTGGGTTTTCATGCCTTCGGTGACAAACTGTGCCGCACTAAAAATTGCGCGCCCTTTGTTCATGGTCTCATCCCACTCCAGCTGTGGCACCGAGTCGGCAACGATGCCCGCCCCGGCCTGCACAAACAGTTTCTTATCTTTAATCACGGCGGTACGGATTGCAATTGCGGTATCCATATTGCCGTGCCAGCCTAAATAGCCGACCGCGCCAGCGTAGATGCCACGCTTAACCGGCTCCATCTCATCAATGATCTCCATCGCTCGAATTTTAGGTGCGCCGGACACGGTGCCCGCCGGGAAGGTGGCGCGCAACACATCCATCGCAGTCATATCCGCTTTGACCTGACCGTTTACATTGGAGACGATATGCATCACATGTGAATAGCGCTCAACAATCATCTTTTCAGTCAGTTCAACCGAACCGGTCTGGGCGATACGGCCAACGTCGTTACGACCCAGATCGATCAGCATCAGATGCTCCGCCAGCTCCTTAGGGTCATTTAACAGGTCCTGCTCTAAAGCGATGTCTTTCTCTTCGGTCAAGCCACGACGACGGGTTCCGGCAATTGGACGTACTGTCACCTGATTGTCTTCCAGACGCACCAGAATTTCCGGTGATGAACCGACAATCTGCAGATCACCCATATCAACAAAGAACATATAAGGTGACGGATTCAGATAACGTAAGGCGCGGTATAGATCAATCGGTGCCGCATCAAATTCAACCGACATCTGCTGCGAGATCACCACCTGCATTGCATCACCGGCGAGGATGTACTCTTTGATTTTAGCGACCGCATCTTTGAACTCCTGCTCACCAAAGCTGGAGACAAAGTCCGACTCGGTTAACACCCTGTCTTTCGGCTGATCATCCGGCGTCGGCATGGGCTGGCTCAACAAACCTTGCAACTCATCCAAACGTGCTTCGGCCTGGGTATAGGCATCCGCCTGCGTTAGGTCGGCATGCACAATCACATGTACCTGACCACTGAGGTTATCAAACACCACCAACTCTTCGGAGACCATCAGTTCAATATCCGGCGCTTGGATATCATCCTGCTCCGGCGTGGAGTGCTTTAGGCGCTCCTCCACAAAACGAATGGTGTCATAACCAAAATAACCGACCAAACCGCCACTAAAAGCGGGCAGGCCTGCCTGCTTATAAACACTGAACTGGTTTTGGTAGGCTTCTACCCACGCCAAAGGGTCATCGGCAACCTGGTGCTGAACCACCTCATCGCCCAGCAGCTCTTTAATCTGATTGCCGTGAATAAGCAGACGACGCTGACAAGGCAGACCAATAATCGAGTAACGACCCCACTTGTCTCCACCCTGTACCGATTCAAATAGATAAGAGTACGGGCCCTTAGCCAACTTATGATAAACACTCAACGGCGTATCATAGTCAGACAACACGGTGCGCATCACTGGCGCACGTGAGTAACCTTGTTTTGCGAGGTTGGCAAAGTGTTCATTGCTCATTCTTGTTCTGCCTTGCTTGATGATTGTTTCCGTTCTTTCCACTCCAGATATTTAAACAGAATGGTGCGGCGAATGCCCGCCAAAGAACAGAACAGAGGTCGAAAAATTTCTAGTAACAACGCTTTTAAAAACTGCATTTCATTTAAACCTATTGTTAATACAAATTTCTCAAGTTAATAAAGTGAATGCCATTTGTAATTGACCAGGCCTGATCAATTACAAACAACAATTTTCATAAGACGCGATAACGCCCTATTTCGTTTCCAGGTAGTTAGGCAGCTCCATAAAGGAGTCCATCACCACATCCGGGTTGTAGTCACGAATATCTTCTCCGTGGTTATAACCGTAGGTCATACAGAAGATATGGAAACCGGCCGCACGCGCCGCTTTAACGTCGGAGCGGGAGTCACCGATCATCAACGCATTTTCCGGTTCAATACCCAGCTGCTCTGCGGCATACAGCAGCGGCATTGGATGAGGCTTCTTCTCGGCACAGGTATCACCGGAAACAATCACTTCAAACAGATCGTGCAAGCCTTTGTCTTTCAATAGCGGTACGGTAAACGCTTCCGCCTTATTGGTAACACAAGCGACACGATAACCGTTGTCTTTCATCCACTGAATGCCTTCGATCACGCCATCATAGACGCGGCTGCGTTGCGAGTAGTTGTGTTTATAAAGCTCCAGAAAGATCGGATAGGCCTTATCCATCAGTTCTTGCTCCGGCATGCCGTCAACCGAATTGATCAGGGCGCGCTCTGTTAGACGCTGCACACCGTTACCCACCCATTGGCGCACCGCCGCTTCACCACGCAGCGGCATAGCCAACGCTTTCATCATTTCATCAACGCAGTACGCCAGATCCGGCACACTGTCGATCAAGGTTCCATCTAAATCGATCAGAATAAAACCGGGTTTAAATTTTTGCATAATGTTTCTTTTTATTGATTTTAAAGGCAAAAAGGGGCACGTAAAACACGGCTTACCGCTGTTTTGCGACTTTAAATTTTGCCCAAGAGGGTAGACGTCTTTGCACGCCCTTAAAACCACAAAACGCCAGCGTCCCAAAAAGGGGCGCCAGCGTTATGGTGGAAAAGCTATAAAGTAGATTTAAACTTTTGCAAGCTCATCACGCATCTGCTTGATAACCGTGTCATAACGGTTAGCGTCTGATGCATTCGCGTTTCCAAAGATACCAGAACCAGATACAAATGTATCACAACCAGCTGCCGCTACTTCAGCGATGTTTTCAACTTTTACACCACCATCGATCTCTAGGCGGATTTCACGACCAGAAGCGTCGATTAACTGACGTGCTGCACGTAGTTTTTCAAGAGCTTGATCGATAAATGCTTGACCACCGAAACCAGGGTTAACAGACATGATCAGAATCATATCAACCTTATCCATTACGTGCTCCAGGTAGCTTAATGGTGTTGCTGGGTTAAATACTAGACCCGCTTTAAGACCCTGATTCTTGATTAACTGTAAAGAACGGTCGATGTGCTCAGAAGCTTCCGGATGGAAAGTGATGTAATCCGCACCCGCAGAAGCGAAGTCACCGATTAGCTGATCAACAGGCTTAACCATAAGGTGAGCATCGATTGGCGCCTTAACACCTTCTGCAACCATGAAGTTCTTAAGAGATTCACAAACTAGCGGCCCAATAGTCAGGTTAGGCACGTAATGGTTATCCATTACATCGAAGTGAACTACGTCAGCACCAGAAGCGATTACGTCTTTAACATCTGTACCTAGCTTTGCGAAGTCAGCAGATAGGATGGATGGAGCAATCCAGTTTTCTTGTTTAGCCATGTTTACACCTTAATATATATAAATGTTTAAAAATAATTCGTGCATTTTAACAGTATCCATTAAAATGGCAAAAAAAATACATACGTTAACGTTTTGTTATTGCATGGTATAGTGAAAAGCAATTCACTGACTGCCCTACTCGCGTTTCTAATAAAGGTTTAAAATTTATGAGCCATGAGCAAACTGAAGAACGTCCACAGCCGGCCGACTATCAGCAACTTAGAAAAAATGTCAACAAACCTAAACGTGAACAGGTGCTCTCCCATGCCATTCACTTCGCCGAGTATCTTGGATTGGTTATTATTACCCTGGCCACCATCTATGCCGGCTTTGGTGAAGTCATGCATATGATCGATGCGCAAAAAGTGACCTTAGGCGACCTGCTGTTACTGTTCTTATACCTAGAGGTTCTGGCGATGGTTGCCATCTATCTCGAGTCCGGAAAACTGCCGATTCGACTGCCGCTCTATATCGCCATTGTCGCCTTGGCCAGACTGTTGATCTTGGACATGAAAGAGCTGACAGAGTGGGAGATGATCGCCATTGGTGCCACCATTACCCTGATTACGATTGCGACTCTGATCTTGCGTTACGGTCATATCAGCTACCCATATAACAAAAGACGTCGTGCAACCGACCACAATTGAACACCGAATTTAGAGACACAGGAATTTTTCAATGCAGCCACTTTATGAATCGAATCTAACCAGCTTACCTTTAATCAGTAAGGGTAAGGTTCGTGATATTTATGACATTGACGAGCAACATCTATTGATTGTAACCACCGATCGAATCTCAGCGTATGATGCGATTCTACCGACCCCGATTCCGGGTAAAGGCCGCATCCTAACCGAGACCGCTCAGTTCTGGATGAAAAAAACTACCCATATCGTGCCAAACCAACTGGTTAGCGATCTGAGCCTGGCTGACTACCTGACTGCGGATGAGTTAAAACAACTGAATGGCCGCGGCATGATTGTACGCAAACTCAAGCCGCTGCCGGTTGAAGCGATTGTGCGAGGCTACCTGGTCGGTTCAGGCTGGAAAGAGTATAAAAAGAGTAAAAGCGTATGCGGCATCCCGTTAGAAAAGGGGCTTAAAAAAGCACAGCAATTGCCGGAACCACTATTTACCCCATCGACCAAAGCGGAACAGGGTGACCATGATGAGAACATCAGTTTTGAACAGCTGGTGGAGATCATGGGTGAAGAGAAGTCGAATAAGGTGCGTGAGCTGAGCTTAGCCCTGTATAAATTTGCGGCTGAGTTCGCCATTGAACGCGGCATTATTATCGCCGACACCAAGTTTGAGTTCGGTGAAGACGAGAACGGTGTCATCCACCTGATTGATGAAGCTTTAACACCGGACAGCTCACGCTTCTGGCCAGCCACCAGTTATACCGTTGGCAAAAATCCGGAAAGCTTCGACAAACAGTACATTCGTGACTACCTGGACTCACTTGACTGGGATAAGAATCCAGACACGGCTCCCGCACTACCGGAAGACGTGGTACTGAAGACCTATGAAAAGTACCAGGAAGCGCAGTCGCGTTTAACTGAAAATCTATAAGCCTCCAGAGATGCACACCGATTTTCATAAAACCAGCAGGCCTGCTGGTTTTTTTATAACCGGAACCGACACCGATGTCGGTAAGACCTATGCAGCTGGCTGCATTGGCTTAACGCTCACGCAACAGCAAATTGCCGTTAGCCCGCGCAAACCAATCGCTTCCGGTTGCATTTTACAGCCAGACGGCAGCCTGCTGTCTGAAGATGCGCTGTTTCTGCAACAGAGCTGCTCTCCCTCTGAGTCTCTAGATGCCATCTGCCCTCATACCTATCAGCCCGCAATCTCACCGCAGAGAGCTTTAGCGCAAGCGCAGGCTGAACTTACCACTGCGGATTTAGCCCGTGCCTGTCAGGTGGCTGCAGGGCGCTTTCCAATGGTTGAGGGAGCAGGCGGATTTTACTCGCCATTAGCCAGTGACGGTTTAAACAGAGACCTGGCCGTTGCGCTCAACTATCCAGTGATTGTCGTGGTGGGTAACCAACTGGGTTGCATCAATCACACCCTGTTGACCTTGGCGGCAATCGAGCAGGCGGGGCTCAAAGTTCACAGTGTGATTGTCAATGACGTCACTGCCGAAGCCGATATCGATAACTACCATGACATCAAGGCGATGCTGAGCACAGAAAATTACAACTGTTACCACTTAAGTTACAGCCCTAAACAGCAAGCGCACACCATCCCAGACTTTACCCTTTAGAAGCTGTTCAATCTACCTTCTGTCTGCGCTCATTCAGCATAGAGCGCACTCTGAAAAACAGCAGTACAACCAGTACGCCTAATAAAAACAGAAACAGAGACAGCGGCCACAACGCGACTAATAACTCCCAGCCGCGTGCCACTTCCACCTGCTGTTGGCCAATTTGTTCTAACAGCACTGCACTCTCCAGCTGTGCACCAGCATAGTACAGCAGCAGTACCAACAAACCGATAATAATCGGGCACATTCTATTTTCCTTTAACTTGTTATGTGTTTATTGCCAAAGACACTCTATCATCCACCGTTATTGTCAGACATCCAAATATTCCGAATAGCTTTAAAATGGTAAGGTGATGTGCATCTGTTTGTATATTAAGTCTCAAAGCGACAATGCATTCACAATAATACTAAGAGTGCATAATGACAATGTATAATAACTTTACAAGTTTTTTTGTTATCCATTTGGTTTCACTTTAATATGAACGGAGTGACCCAAATTAATATTCGGATTTTTTATGTCAGCACGTATTATTTCAATCGCTAACCAGAAAGGTGGGACCGGTAAAACGACCCTAAGCATGAACTTTGCTGCTGGGTTGGCTAGCAGAGGGCGAGTTCTGGTTATTGATGCCGATCCACAAGGATCCGCTGGACAGTGGTGTCGATCTTCGTCTGAAGATAAACCTTTTCCAGTTTCGGTTATCTCCGTTGGCGGCCACCTAGGGCCAGAGGCAAAACGTTTTGCTCCAGATTACGACTTTATCGTGATTGATTGCCCACCGACGTTGGAAACAGGCCTGATGCAATCGGCGATGCAGGTTTCTGAAATGATCCTGATTCCTGTGTTACCATCCCCTGTAGATTTATGGGCCAGCATTCGCATTGCCGATGCCGTTGAACACGCTCGCATTCGTAACCGCCAGCTTAAACCCTATATTGTCGTCAACCAGCTTGAACCGCGCAGCGCGTTATCAACAGCAATGAGAGAAGCGCTGGATGAATTTGATATCCCCGCTTTAACCAATGGGGTACGACGCAGAGCCGCATACCGAAATGCAGCTGTAGATGGAATTAGTGTATATTGCATGGGCAAACGTGGACAGCCTGCAGTAGATGAAATTGAAGCAATAATTGAGGAGGTCTTATGACTGCTAAAAACACCAGCTCAAAACTAACACAAAGTGTACGTAGAGCGAAAACAAAACCAACAGAACAGAAAACAAGCGCGAATACTGCGCCAGC
>CAZNML010000010.1:24098-36973 GCA_964574275.1 uncultured Thiosulfatimonas sp.
AAACTTAGAAACTCTTTCGCCAACAGCGACAGCTCTTTACCTCTTGGATAAACAATATTCCACTGCTTCTCTATTGGAAAACCTTCCACATCCAGCTTAACAATCGGTGCACCACTACCATAAAGCTTCAAGGCATTCTCTGACACACAGGCCACCCCTAAATCGCCGATAACGCATTGTTGAATCGCTTCATTCGTCTCTAAGGTCAGTCGTCCTTGCACCTGCAAGCCATGTTCAGCAAAGATGTCTTCTACGGCCGAACGTATCCCAGAGCCCTCTTCTCGCATTAGAAAAGGCTGCTCAGCCAACTCTTTAAGGCTGACCCTTTTATTGGCTAAAGGGTGATCTTTATGTGCAATAATCACCAGGGGATTTGGTGCAAAAGGGATCACTTGCAGATCAACGCTGGCTTTTGGAACCTGACCCAGAATATAGAGGTCATCCAGATTGTCATCGATTCTTTTGAGGATCTTATCGCGGTTGCAAATATTTAACTCAATCTCGATGTCTGGTTGAATTTTACAGAACTTACCCAGTGCCAATGGTGCGAAGTATTTGGCGGTAGAGACCACAGAGACACGTATACGACCACGTTTCATACCGCGGTAGTCATCCAGCATGATTTCCAGGTTGGAGAGCCGTGATATGACTTCACGACAGGTATGAGCAACTTCCTCTCCGACTTCGGTCAAGTAGATATTACGACCGATCTGTTCATACAGTGGCATACCTATGGTTTCTACCAGACTCTTTACCTGAGAGGAAACGGTAGGCTGAGTAAGGAACAATTCTTGGGCAGCACGAGTAAAGCTGAGATTACGTGCGACAGATTCAAAGACCTGTATTTGACGCAGCGAGGCGTGCCTGATTAAGAAATTGGACTGGTTTTGAGTAGGTAGATCGCTCATAAAAGTTCCTAGTATATAAACATCCAATAACTGTAAAACAGTTAGTGACTGTAACTATGCTATAGAACAATTACAAATAATGAAAGAAGTTTAAGCAGAACTTTGAATATATATGAGTAATTAAGAGCGACAGGTTAAGC
This sequence comes from uncultured Thiosulfatimonas sp., assembly GCA_964574275.1. Lineage (GTDB taxonomy): Bacteria > Pseudomonadota > Gammaproteobacteria > Thiomicrospirales > Thiomicrospiraceae > Thiomicrorhabdus. The sequence continues at coordinate 25,147 of CAZNML010000010.1, forward strand.
GCTCTAAGGCTTGAGTAGCGGCTCTGGCAGCTTCTTGTACATCCGCCTCTTTACCGCACATCAATAGACGACCGTAAGCACCAACAGCACGCGCCTCAACCAGCGTTACGTTAGCGGCCTTTTCAGCTTCGTTGGCAGCATAGATGATATATCCAGCAGGCTCAGACTCCATAATAAAGATACTTTGCCCCGGCATAATCATCGAACCACGACGATTGTCACGGTTGATTAGTGTCGCGTGGTCAGCAGTAATACTTGGGATTACCTCATTCCACATAATGACACACTTCTCACGGTCAAACTCTTGCGTGTTAAGACTTTGTAAAACTTTGCTACCTGCTTCCAACACATCACTCTGATCGCGATGGTTGAAAACCATAGAACCATAAGAACGTTCCACAATCTGTTGCGTTAGACGAACATTGGATGCTTTCAGAGCGATATCTGAAAGTCTGTGCACAGCCATACCTGGCGCCACCTCAACCCACAGACAAGAATCTCCAGGTACAGGCAGGAAGCCCATAGATGCAGTTCCCATGTAGGAGGCTAATTGTGGCTGGAGCGAGTCCAGAAACACATAGGTTCTTAATTCAATCATTCTTGTGTTCTATTCTTAATTTGATTAATCACCTGCTTAATAGCATGAGTTCGGTGACTAATTTCTAATTTGGTTGCTAATGGTATTTCAGAAGCGGTTTTAACAAGCTTAGGAATCCAAAAGATGGAATCATAACCTACCCCAAAATGGGTTCTACGCTCTTTGAGTATTTCACCTTGCCAGTGACCTACACCAATAAGCGGAACAGGGTCATGTTCACTCTCAACATATACAGCGACGCAGGTATATCTTGCGGTACGAAGATTATAGGGTAAATCACCCAGATTCTCTAAGACTTTATCAAGATTTTTTTCTTCATCGGTATAACCGGTATGATCACAAGCATAACGAGCTGAAAAGATACCAGGCTCACCACCCAGTGCATCCACCTCTAAACCAGAATCATCAGCCATAGCAGGCAGGCCTGTTTTGGCACTGGCGAATCGGGCTTTTTTAATGGCATTCTCTAAAAAGCTCAAACCGTCTTCTTCGACCTCATCATCAAAGAAATCTGTTTGCAGTTTTACAGTAATGCCAGCTTGTTCAAATAAAGGTTCAATCTCTTGAACCTTAAAAGGGTTACCGGTTGCTAATACAATTGGTTTCATTAAGTCTTCTACTGATCTTCAATTAGTTGACGTTGGTTTCGTCATCTTTGAAACGATCGAAATAGTTTCGCACGATTGTTCCAGTAGGCATATTGTCAATCTTGGAGAAGATAACGTAGTTGATGATCGCGTGGAGACCAAGCGTAATCAATAGACCTTCGAAGATCCCCACTTTGAATACCAAAATACCACATAGTGAACCTAGCAATAACGCATATGGACCAAACTGCGCAACGTGTAGTAGACCCAATACCATTTTAATACCAACGAATGTCATGATAATCGCCAGTGCAAAATACGGTAGGTAATCCAGGTACTGTGAGTTAAGTACAAAGAAAGTAATCATCAAACCGATAACTAAAACAGAAAGCTTGGTGTAAGCACCCGCTAAACGGTTAGTTGAACTTTTAGCCAGACCGTCAAGGTTAGTCATACCACCAAAGAAACTTGCACCCATGTTTGATACCCAGATAGACAGCAGACTGTTGTTACTGTTACAAGGACGCTTAAGAGGATCAATCTTCTCGATTGCAGCGTTACTCATAACCTGCTCGATTACATCAACTACAGCCAGCATCAACGCGAAGAAGAATGCATAGACCCACATATAGGCGGTATCAAAATCAGGTACAGGCAGACCTAGCTGGAAGTCTACATCTTCAACTTTTAACATATTTACTTCAAAGAATTGCGAAGCAGCGATACCAAAGATAATCAATGCAAAGTATGGCATTGCAGGCTTGGTATCTTTATACATTTTGAACAGAGTCAGGAAGATCGCTACACCGATTAAAGACAGCACAACCACCGTAATACGGTCTGATGACCAGAACTCTTCTGGTACTGCCATACCTACAGGTAGCATCCATAGGAAAGGCATGAATTTCAATGCAATCTTTAAACCGATACCAGCAAGCAGACCTTCAACCAGATAGGTTGGCACGGCCATCAACAGGTAACGTTGCCAGTTAAATTTCCAGATAATTGCTTGGAAAGTAGCCGTCATAAAGATAATGAAAGCCATGTTTTCAATACCGAATGTCGCCACACCCATCGCCAGGATAGGAGCTAGACCGGCAGCGATCCCTGGTGCACCGATAAAGTTACCTGGACGGAACCAGGCAAATAAGAAACCGATAAATGATGCAAATGCAACTGTCGCCAGACCTACCTGAATAGGATAGTCTGACATCAAAGCGATACCGATTGAAAGCGGGATCGCCATGGTTGCGGTAATTACACCGGCTTGTACATCACGTACTGCATACTCTTTTCGGAAAGCAGCAGAACCGTGATCCTGGGTTTCTACTGCTTGAATGTTTTCAGTTGTATTCTTTTCCATAATTTTCTTACTCTAGTTTATTAAGCTAGTAGCTTCCAACCTCTAAGCATTACTGAAACTATGTGGCATACACCAATAGTCAATAAGGCATATTGTTTTATTTATCTCTATGGGCAACTACACCGTTTGATTAACTATTTCATTTAATAATGAATGCGTTATTTTACAGCGTGAGCATGGAAGTGAAAAATTGATATTTTACTTCTATTCCATAGATAAGAATCAATAGGTGTAAAAAAAGGGGCTCATCACCCCTCTATTAAAACCTATATGCTAAAAATTAATCAGGCCAAACGCGTCGGCGCGATAATCCAGAAATTTTTTCCGCGATATGCGTCTCTTTTTTAGCAGCAGTTTGCGACTTTGGTTTTGCCGCAGCTTTAGCAGCTGGCTTGGCAGCCGCTTTTGTTGCCGGCTTAGCCGCAGGTTTTGTTGCAGCTGGTTTTTTGGCTGCTGGTTTAGACGGCGCAGTCTTATTGGTCTGCTGTGTCGTCTTAGCTGCCGGAGCCTTTTGAGCACCAGCAGTTTTCTGCGTATTCGTGTTTGCAGCTGTAGAAGCTGACTTATTTGTCTCGTTAGTAGTCGCCATGCTATCGTTCCTTCTATTCAGTGTTAGCACGATGGAAACAATCATCGATTCCATCAGCTAAAGCAATATCCACGTCTGTTAATTCATCTGCAGTTGAGTAGATAATAACAGATACATGTGTCTTACCAAAGCTGACGTTAGGATGATGTTCCAACTTTTCAGCTACGTCCGCTAAGTCATCTAAGAATGTTCTTAGTGTTTCATAACTTTCAAAATCAAAGCGCGCTTCTAAACTAGCAGGCTTCTTCTTCTGTTTCCATCGTTCGTTCACACAAAGCTCCCGTGAGATTGTTGCTGTGCTGAAATCATTTGATAATATTCAGCGATCCAACCATTAACACGTTGTAGTTGAGCCTGCTCTTCTTCCAGCAGACGACTAAACAGTGCATGATCTTCTTGAGCACCAACATTTGCGCAATATTGGCTTGCTTCATTATAAAGCTGAATAAGTGCGATTTCACGCTCTTCACAGCTTCTTAATGCTTCAATAATATTGGTCGAAGCAGTTGCAGGGCGCAGAACACTACCAGCAGGTAGAGCGCCTTGAGCAACCATACGATCCGTAATTAAATTGGCATGTTGAAGCTCTTCATTTGCCAAAGTAACAAAGCCTTCAGCATAGTTAATTTCATTTCTGAATTTAGCTAAAGAAGCTTGTGCGAGATAATGCTGACCAGCAGAAAACTCCAGGCTCAATGCACGCCCTAGATATCCCAGAATCTGACCATTAGCCATGGTCGTCTGTGTTTCTGGAATTTTAGGGTGCGCACCAGCGCCCGGCATAACACCACCTGGCATTCCTGACGAATAATGCATGTCTCTCTCCTAACTCTTAAGGGTTAATAATTAACCCTTATGATATTTGTAGCTTAGCTACGGCTTGCACCTGAGTTACCACCAGCAGTAAGTACTGGCTCAACTTCTGAATGTGGACGAGCGATAATGTGTGCAGCAACAAGACCGTCACCTACACGCTCACATGCGTCAGCACCGGCGCGAACAGCTGCGTTTACCGCACCAGTTTCACCACGTACTAGAACAGTAACGTAACCGCCACCAACAAACTCACGGCTAGCTAGAGTTACTTCAGCCGCCTTAGTCATTGCATCAGCAGCTTCAATAGCTGGAACAAGACCACGTGTTTCAATCATACCTAGAGCAATACTCATTTCATATCTCCAAAAAATTAAGCGTTAGCCAATACTGGCTCAACTTCTTTGTGTGGGCGTGCAATAATGTGAGCAGCAACAAGACCGTCACCAACACGTTCACAAGCATCAGCACCAGCGCGAACAGCTGCGTTTACCGCACCAGTTTCACCACGTACTAAAACAGTTACGTAACCACCACCAACGAATTCACGACTCACTAGACGTACTTCCGCAGCTTTTGTCATAGCGTCAGCAGCTTCGATTGCTGGAACAAGACCGCGTGTTTCGATCATTCCTAGAGCAATACCGTATTCACTCATAACCTTTCTCCTTAGGGTTAGTTTTAAACTTTACTTTTCTTTTTAAAGTTGGAAGTTATCGATGATACCGCCAACCGTTAAATCTGTTAGATATCTTTTATCTCCTGCAGCATCTCGAGCTGCAGAGTTGGCAATTGTGAAAACCCAATCACCCTCTTTACAACCAATGGGATCCATTGCAGCAACAATAGAACCCTTTGGACTTTTTAATACTTTTACAGGAACATGCCCCATATCATCCAAACGACAGGTAAGGATCAGTTCTTTCTGAACTTGTAGTATCTCCACTACTCTACTTCCCACTTATCGATAATACCAACAATGGTTAGGTCGCTTGGGTAACCTTTAACCCCAGTAGCATCACGAGCGGCAGAACTACCACAACATAAAACCCAGTCACCCTCTTTACAACCGATAGGGTCAACAGCGACCATTGGTGTACCACCTTCTTTTTCACGAAGGATAAGTAGTGGCTTGTGTTCCATCATTGCAATACGGTTTGTTGAAACTAATGTACCGTCGACTTTAAAAATTTTCATTTAAATTTAACTCCGCAAATAAAATCGAAAGCTGATTTTAGTTCAACTTCTCTACAGGATGATGACCTGTGTAATCTCTTAGCGTCGCCATGGTTTTTAATAAACCGCAATGCGACAGATCATGATAACGATTATGTACCGACTTTTCCAATCTTTGTGCTTTCTTTCGTGCTCGATCTTTAGATCCAGGAACACGCCCATCGTAATCACAGCGAATTATAATCGGTATTGGTAAACCGCGTTTAACATTAAGACCTTTAAAAATCTTAATACCAACATCGATATCGTTTTCACCCTCTTCAATGGTATCCAAAAAGCTATAGTAGCTAAGGTTACGCAGCTGGACCTCTTCAAAGCCACTGCCGATACCAACAAATCTTTCAGCATGACCAAGATCGTTATAACAACCCTGCTCATAATTTCTTACATATTCGATTTGGGAAAAGTTTTTACCAATCAACCAAACCAATAAATTCTGTAACCCCAACTGAGGTGGTGTAAGACGATGATTAATATTACAGTCGACAATGGTCGCTAATATTTTTTTCTTAGCCTCATCAGCATTGAGCTTTAGAGTTGCATCGTAAAGATTATCTGTCTCCACATATCGATCTAAAGCAACCACCCCAAGTGAATCTGGGATATGTATGCGCATGCTATCATCATCTGTATTCACACCGAGCAGAAGCGTGTCTATTGTCGAACCACATCCAAATCGATTCTCAATCGCCTGCCTGAAATCATTCAGCCTTTCTAAGGCAGCAGATCCCGCCTTATGGTCATCGCTTCCATGAGCAGCACAACCTTGATGACTAGGATCTTCTTTGGAATAGTGATACACAGCCATTTTAAGGTAACGAGTAGGTGCTTCAGCCGAATTAGGCTTTGCTTCTCTGAAACGTGAATGTTCAACAAACACCCAGTTTCTAACACTTTCACTAATATCGAATAGAGCACCTGCATGTGCTTTTCTTCGAGCCAATGAATAGGGCAACCTTAAAACGTAACTAATAAAATGGGCAAGACGGCCATCCGAACAAGGTGACACACCTAGCGCATGGATTCCGCAATCTTCAAACATTTTTTGAGCATCGTCTGCACTCTGCCCATTTAAAGGATCATTTACAAAAAAGTCTTCAGACATACGCATAAATTGCGCAAAGACAATCTTTGAAAATAAAACTTGGAAATAACGTTGGGAGTTAATGTTTGCATTTAACTCCCAAGCATTATCTTCGAGTGTTACACCGAGTTTAGAGAATAATTCATTATTGGCCCAACGCTCGAAATTCGCTTGATGCTGCTGACTAAGAATGTCCTTTAAAACCTGCTCGATTGTGTCGAAACCGGCCTTAGTTTTCATTTCATAATCACGTAACAAACGGTTTTGTGCGTCATTGACCAATGGATGAGTACCAACAGAATAAGTTGTGTTTTGTAATGCTGCAGCAGCTGGAGCTACATTAGATTCAAAACTGTTAGCTTGCGGAGCTTGAAATGACGTACGACGCCAAATCAAGTTTCTCTTAGGCTGATTTCTTTTTCTGTTCATAGTACTCAAAAAAATTATGCTCTAGCACCACCAGAAAGTGTCACTTTGGCACCAACATCTGTGTTACCAGATGAACCCGTAATAGGGCTTTTTGGAACTTCTTCCATAGCTACAGGTCGATATTGACTTGCACCCATTGGAGCTTGTCCGCTAGCACCACGGATAGAGGCATTGCGCTGTGCAGCCCATGGACCTTCAGTACCAGTTACCTTAGTACCACGATCCCATCCGTCGCCAGTAATTTTTGCACTTTCTTCAGGTGTAGCTACTGCTACAGGTGCAGCCATAGGTTGTGGCTGAGGTTGACCCATCATCTGTGGAAAATCAGACTGACCAGGCTGTGCAGCGTTTGAGCTATCACAAACTAGGTTTGTTTGATCATCACCTTGATAGTGAGTTCCCGAAACCAACGTACAAGCACCCTTTTGAGCACCTGTTAGTCCTACTGGACCAGGCTGTACGCCAGATACCGCATGGTTAGCACCCATACGCTGACGCTGTTGAATTGCAGTTTGCTGATCCGTAGAACAAGCAATTGCAGTTTCAGCACCCATGTAAGCAGAGCCAGTTACAGCTTGACAAGAACCGGCTTCGGCGCCTGTCAGATCAGAGTTTCCCCCGCTACGGTCACCTGTAATAGTTTGACCAGATACTGTACCTGAAACACTAACTTTTGTTGCTGCCGGAGCAGCATCAGTACCACAAGCCTGTACTTCTTCAGCACCCTGGTATCCTGTACCAGTTACTGACTTACAAGCACCTGCTTCGGCACCAGTCACGTCTAATTGACGACCAACTTGCGTTCCTGTTGTCATGTTCCCCATTACTGTTGCTGAAGCAACAACTTTTTGTGGAGCATTCTTAGGACGGATTGTTGTCGACTGTGACTTATAATTTTCACCACCTGTCACTTTAGAATCTCTTCCAGCTTGTGACGGTTGGCTCATAACTGTAAATGCATTTACAGTGCTCTTAACCGGAGCATCCGCACCACAGAACATCTGTGATTGATCTGCAGGAATGTATTCTGTACCAGTCACGGCTGAACATTGTCCAGACTCATCACCAGTTACACTTTGAGATCGACCAACTTCATTACCACTTACGACTTGACCGCGAGTAGTTTGTGTCTGTGTTACTTTTGCAGGTTGTGCACTAGGTTGCGTCTCACAGCTACCAGCAAATTCTTCAGCACCTAAGTACTCAGTACCACTCACTAATTGACACTGACCTGTTTCAGCACCAGTCATAACCTTACGGCCTTGACCAACCTGAGTACCAGATACAGTTTGTCCACTTAGTGTGTTCGACTCACCAACTTTAGAAGGCATATCGCTACGCTCTTTTGATTGACGAGTACGTTTAGCACTTGCAGTTTCAGCTGGGGCTGCGCATCCCGACTTTCCCTTAGTACACCTTTCCGCACGGATTTTGCGAGCAATTTCGCGTGTAGAAGCACCAGGGTTAGCCATCTTCGCTAACGCACCAGACTGAGAACCTTTAGATTTATAAGCACTCTGACCAACTTTCCCTTTTGCACCAGCTTGACGCCATGCTTTAGCAACATTACGACCGCCAGATGTAGCTACTGCTTCAGATTTAACATTAACCTTACGGTCAACTGGACGACGAGTAGCCGTTTCAGTTTTTGTTGCATCTTTTGCACGCGGCTCAACCAAAGGCTTTTGGTCTTGCATAGCTTTTTTAGCTTTAGGGTGTGGATTTTGGCTTGGAGTACTTTGACCCTTAGACACTTTTCCGGATTTCTGCTGTTGTCTTGCCTGCTTAGCCGCCTCACGGCCCGCAGCTGATGCAACTGGTGCAGCAACTGGAGCAACTGGACGTCTGGCAGGTGACTTAGCAGCAACTGGCTTGGCAGCCGCAGGTGCTACTTTCGCCGTAGGACGAGTCGCTGGTGCAGAAGTAGAAGTTGCCTTCCCGTTCTTACCTGCTTTTTGTCCTAGACGATGAGCTCTTGCTGCTGCGCGCCCGCTTTGAGTATTTCCACTCATGCTAAAGCCTCCTTAAAATTCCAGAAAATATGGATTACATGCCTCTTGGACGGTAAACCACGAAGTTGTGTCCTTGACACTGAGTATAGTTATCATAACCAATCAAACGAATTAGGTGGTCAGGATAAGCAGAACGACAAGCGTCTAGTTCAGCTAATACTTCATTAGGATCACGCATACCGAAGAATGGTAGCTTCCACATACCCCAGTAGTGAGCTGAAGCGTTAGAAGGTGCTTCGTGCTCAAGAGCAGGAGTCCAACCTTGGTTGATGATGTAAACGATTTGGTCATAGATTTCGTCTGAAGAGAATTCAGGTAGGAAACCAAATGTTTCTAATGTGTTTGGCTTAGTACGATAATCATCATATTGCATCATTGTTGACATAATTCTGTCTCCCTATCTTACTTAGCGTCAGCTGTTAAAACTGGCTCAACTTCTTTGTGAGGGCGTGCAATGATGTGAGCAGCAACAAGACCGTCACCAACACGTTCACAAGCGTCAGCACCAGCGCGAACTGCAGCGTTTACCGCACCAGTTTCACCACGTACTAGAACAGTAACGTAACCGCCACCAACGAATTCGCGGCTAACTAGACGTACTTCTGCAGCCTTAGTCATAGCATCAGCAGCTTCGATAGCTGGTACTAGACCACGAGTTTCGATCATTCCTAAAGCAATACCGTATTCAGTACTCATAATATTTCTCCTTAATACTTTTACAATCTAATTGAATTTAGTTCTTAAGCGTCAAGCTTATCAACTGTATCGAACTCAAACACGATCTCTTTCCAAGTATCAAGAGCAACTGCTAGTTCTTTACTGTTACGTGCTGCATCACGTAGGATGTCACCACTTTCTCTTTCTAAATCACGACCTTCGTTACGTGCTTTAACACAAGCTTCTAGAGCAACACGGTTAGCCGCTGCACCAGCTGCGTTACCGCCTGGGTGACCTTGAGTACCACCACCGAACTGAAGTACAGAATCATCACCGAAGATGTTTACTAGAGCAGGCATGTGCCATACGTGGATACCACCAGAAGCAACAGCCATAACACCAGGCATTGAACCCCAGTCTTGGTCGAAGAAGATACCACGTGAACGGTCTTCAGGAACGAAAGCTTCACGTAACTGATCAACGAAACCTAGAGTTGACGCACGGTCACCTTCAAGCTTACCAACAACTGTACCAGTGTGTAGGTGATCACCACCAGATAGACGTAGACACTTAGCAAGTACGCGGAAGTGAATACCGTGTAGTGGGTTACGGTCAATTACAGCGTGCATCGCACGGTGAATGTGAAGAAGCATACCGTTTTCACGACACCAGTTAGCTAGTGTAGTGTTAGCAGTGAAACCAGCTGTTAGGAAGTCGTGCATGATGATTGGCTGACCTAGGTCTTTAGCGTGCTCTGCACGTTTCATCATTTCTTCAACAGTACCAGCTGTTACGTTTAGGTAGTGACCTTTAGTCTCACCAGTATCAGCAGTTGCTTTATCAACAGCTTCAGCTACGAAATCAAAACGATCTCTCCAACGCTGGAATGGCTGTGAGTTGATGTTCTCATCATCTTTAGTTAAATCTAGACCACCACGTAGACATTCGTATACTGCACGACCGTAGTTCTTAGCAGATAGACCTAGCTTAGGCTTGATAGTACAACCTAGCATTGGACGACCGTATTTGTTTAGCTTATCACGCTCAACCTGGATCCCGCTTGGTGGACCACCACAAGTCTTGATGAATGCGATTGGGAAACGTAGATCTTCTAGACGTAGTGAACGTACAGCTTTAAAACCGAATACGTTACCAACAAGAGAAGTAAGAACGTTTACAACAGAACCTTCTTCGAAAAGGTCTAGTGGGTATGCGATGAACGCGTAGAATGCAGACGAATCACCAGGAACGTCTTCAATGCGGTAACACTTACCTTTGTAGAATTCCATGTCTGTTAATAGGTCAGTCCATACAGTAGTCCATGTACCTGTTGAAGATTCAGCAGCTACCGCAGCAGCAGCTTCTTCACGTGGTACACCTTCTTGTGCAACTACTTTAAAACACGCAAGTAGATCTGTGTCTAATGGAACATAATCCGGAGTCCAATAAGTTAATTTATAGTCCTGGACACCAGCATCAAAAGTCTTAGCCATAAGTGCTCTCCCTTATTTATGGAGTGGGTTTGAATTCGTTCTGAATTATAGAAAAATCCCTTTTCATTGACTAATCGAAATATCTGATAAGAAACATTGATAGTTATCTATATATCAAGATTCATATCTACGCTAGTTCAATGGAGAGCAATACCTTAACGTAAATAGATTTAAATATCAAACATTATTCAAGCATGTAAAATCACTGTAAATCAGCAAACAAAACATTGTCAAATTGTATGACATAAACCACTGAAAAGCCTATAAAAACGCCATTATTAGTACACATAATAAAATCTACAAAAGCATACTATTGTCAATATTTAATGGACTCATCTACCATGCATAAAACATTTTGATAAAAGAAGATTGGAGATATAGATAGTTCGATAATTTGTCGGACTTTAACTAGGATTAATAGCCATAGCTCAATTATCAATATAACGACTGACACTGGTCATCTAGACGACAGATAGCACATCAGTCTAATGAAACTGTATTAAAGTATGCGGCAGGAATCGCTATTGACTATAGAACGGAATACGCCAGCCCCAGTACTACCTAAAACAAAAAAGCCCGCATAAAGCGGGCTTTTAATCAGATACAACTGTCGATTATTTTACAGTTTGATCTAATGAACCGTTAGCGTAACGAGCTTGCATCTCTTCAAGACCAACAGCTTTGATCTTAGAAGCGTGACCAGCACAACCAAACGCTTCGAAACGTGCCTTACAGATTTCCATCATTGAGTTTTCTGCAGCGTTGAAGAACTTACGTGGATCGAAGTTAGCAGGGTTGTCGTGTAAGTGCTTACGGATTGCACCAGTAGATGCCATACGTAGGTCAGTATCGATGTTTACTTTACGAACACCATACTTGATACCTTCAACGATCGCTTCAACAGGTACACCGTAAGTTTGACCCATATCACCACCGTAGTTATTAATGATTTCTAACCACTCTTCT
>CAZNML010000011.1:0-34435 GCA_964574275.1 uncultured Thiosulfatimonas sp.
GTTTGATTGTGGATTTGCCCGGTAATTATCTTAATTGGTTTGCCAGTAAGGGGTTTCCTGCTGGTAATTTAGGGCAGTTGTTGGCTTTGATGCATGAGCTTGATCATAATGGTTTAAAACCGCTGCTTGATCCGTTAAGAAAAGAGCACCATAAGCTGAAATAATTGGGCAGACTAGAATTAAATCTACCGCACCCCGCAAGGGGGGGATAAAGGCCTGGTAAATTGTTAAAACCGTTTAGCATTTTTGTTAAGCGGTTTTTTTTTGTGTCTGTAGAGAATCAAAAGGTGAAGCTCTAAAGTATAGGTTATTTTTGTTTGGCTATAAATTATTGTGATTAGTCTTGATAAGAAAATATTATATTATTCCGCCCGAAATAATAATATGAAATAAGAAAGGGAGAAAAAATGTCTAATCAAAATCCACAAAAAATCAAAGCGACTGCATGGATTAAATATGGCATTATTGGTGCATTGCTTTTATTTGCGCCAATCGTATTGGTTAATCAAATTTTAGTGCCTATGCTTGCTGTTTAGTTGATTATCTAAATACTGTTTATAAAAAAGCCGAGTTGTCTTTTAAGGTAACTCGGCTTTTTTGTGTGGGGATGAAAACAGTTGGAGTCTGAGTAAAATTAAATTAACCATACCCAAAGGGCATAAATGCCTGCTTATTTAAATTATGAAACCACTACATAAAAGGACTCTGCCGCCTTTATTAACCAACCAGCCACTCCAAGACTATGTGAAACAATCCGCTCTGCTACTGAGATGGCGCAGGGAATAATTAAGGAGCTGTTGGCGTCTAAATAGAAAAACAAATGATATATAAAATCTAGTATTCATTACTTATTTTTGTTTAAATTAAACTCTCTCTTAAAGTACATTAATTTAATGAATTCGACAGTTTCTATTTCCAAAAAAATGACTTATTACAAAGGGGCTTTTTATGGAGTGGATTCGCCAGTTTCAATCGTTCAAGTTAGTGTATCTAAAACTAACTGTGCGGACACTTCGCTGTTAGACCACTTTTTGGAAGAAAACTTTTTATTGGATCTTTACTCGCAACGGGCTAAAGATGAATTAAAGCTGATTGCTACCGAAAAAAACGACGCGCTTAGATTGGTAAAAAAACTGTTTTGTTGGTTTAACGAGATTCATCAACTGACTAACATGCCCATATCCAATAAGACCCATATTACTTTATTGGGTGAAATTGACGGAAATCAGGGGTTTAGCGTCGCTTTCAATTTTTTTCATCAACAAGTCACGCAAAAAGTGCTGCTATTTCTGGTGAAAGTTTTTAACTCTTTTCTTTTGCACCCTCAAAAAACACCTGTGATTGAAAGCATCCCACGATTTTTAAAATCACTGAAAAAGTACTCGCTGCCCGGTACCAATAGAAAACATTTTCTGCGGGCGGCGATCGATCTAGATATCCCGCATAGGACAGTGGTCAACAGTACTTTGTTGTTTGGGCACGGTGTTCATCAACGAAAAATGCTGAGTTCTGCTACCGACAATACCTCCGTTATTGGTGTAAATACGGTTCGTAATAAGCGTATGTGCTCTGAAATCATGAGAGCTAGAGGCTTTCCTGTTGCACCTCAGGTAGCTGTAAAATCTTTGGCGGATGCATTGGCTTTTGCTGAAAGAATGAATTATCCCGTTGTATTAAAGCCTGACAATCAGGATCAGGGGCGTGGGGTTACCAGCAATATAAAGAGTAAGCAGGATTTAGCTAAGGTATACAAGGAAACCTCGGTCAGGTTTAAAAGCCTTGTTTTAGAAAAGCATATATTTGGCGAAGACTATCGATTTTGCGTGGTTAATGGCAGAGTCATAAATATATTTCACCGAGTCGCCGGGGGGATTGTTGGCGATGGAGAGAGTAACATCAGAGAGCTGGTTAAACAGCTTCAAAAAACGGCTTTCTACAGACGAAAATATATTGAAAAAGGTAAACATCTGATTAAGTTAGACAACGAAGCGCTCTCTCTTTTGAATCATTATGGTTATACGCCCGGTACGATCCCAAAGCAGGGGGAGTACATCCCGCTGCGTAGAAAAAACAATGTTTCAACAGGCGGGACTCTAAAGAGAGTACTCAATGAAGAGGTTCATCCTGATAACTTAAAGCTGGCGATCGATGTCGCCGAGTCCTTCGGTTTAGATATTGCAGGCATTGATATTATCTCTACCGATATTACCAAGACATGGTTAAAGAGTGATGCGGTTGTTTGCGAGGTAAATGGATTTCCAGAGTTTGGTTTTTCAACCAACCTGGAATTGGCTCATCAATTAGTAAAAGAGGTGATGCAGAGTGGAACACGTATACCACTGCATCTCATACTGGTTGATGAGCAGGCGATTAAGCAGGGTCAGTTAGAGAACAGGATTTTACAAAATCCAATTTATCAACACGGCTCGATTGAGTCTACACTCATTGTGAATGGCGCTGTCTTCTCTAATCGAATGCAGAATGGCTTTGCCGGTTCGCAGGCTCTATTAATGAATGAGAAAGTGGATCAAGCGTTTTTCTTTCTTACTCTAGGCCTGATTCAAAAGTATGGTTTACCCGACAATCAAATTGACACGATTCATATCACCACTAAAGTAGCGGACGATTTGATCGCCAAGATTGAAGCGCATACTGAAAAACTGGTTTATTGTGATCTGGAGGATTTACTCAAAAAATCTGCCGGTTCAGACCTGAAGGAGAGGTATGAATTACACCATTGAGCGCGCCACTGCTGATGACCTTGTACACATACTGGAGGTGATGAAACCGTGGAATATGCATCGAGTTCCCTCCGTTGAGATGGGGGAACTGGATCTGTCCTGTTTTTTTGTAGCAAAAGTGGACGGCAGAATTGTAGGCGCGGCAGGCTATCAACTGCTGTCGGACACGCTGGCAAAAACAACTTTGCTAGGGGTTCTTCCAGAATTACTAGGCACAGGAATTGGTAAGGATCTACAGCACCGAAGAATGCAAGCAGTCTATGACTTAGGTGCAAAAAGACTGTTAACCAATGCAGATCGGCCAGGCATTATTCTTTGGTATAAAAAACATTTCTGCTACAAAGAGGTCGGCCAACTGCAAAAGCAGTGTTCATTTGGCGATACACAGATTGACCACTGGACGACGCTAGAGTGTAATCTTGAGGATTATTTTTCAGACTATGAAATCAAAAATCGATATCGCGATCAGTACATGCAGCAAAATGATGCTTATCCGCTGGTCGATTACCCGCCACTGATCACTAATGTGTGTCTAACCGGTATGGTACCCAAAAAATCGCTGACTCAGTTTGTGCCCATTTCGGTAGATGAAATTATAGAGGATGCCAAAGCGGTATATGATGCGGGTGCTCGAATTGTCCACCTGCATGCCAGAGATGCGGATGGAAACCCAACTTCGGATGCTGGCTATTATGAAAAAATAATCACCTCTTTAAGAGAGGTTTGCCCTGGATTAATCTGTTGTGTCACCACCTCAGGTAGAGGTGGTTCTGACTTTGAGCGGCGTTCTGAGGTACTTCATTTAACCGGTGCCGCCAAACCTGATATGGCAAGTCTGACGCTGGGTTCACTGAATTTTATCTCTAACTCCAGTACCAACTCCATTGAAACCATTGAGCGGCTGGCCATGTTGATGAAAGAGAAGGCCATTAAACCAGAACTTGAAGTGTTTGATTCAGGCATGATCAACTTAGCTAAATATTTAGAGCGCAACAAACTCATAGAGGGAAAAAAGTACTTCAACTTACTGTTGGGCAATATAAATACTGCGCCTGCTACTATTGGTGATCTATCAAGGTTGTATGAATCCCTTCCAAATAACTCCATTTGGGCTGCGGCAGGCTTAGGCCAGTTTCAACTGCCTATGAATACCGCTGCAATCATAGCCGGAGGGCATGTAAGGATAGGGCTTGAAGATAGTATTTATTATGATTACCAGAAAACTCAATTGGCAAGTAATCTCGAATTGATACAACGCATTACCCGTTTGGCTGATGAGTTGCAGCGCCCGATCGCTTCTGCTGAATACACTAGAGATCAACTTGGTTTGCCGGTTATTTCTATCTCTAATGGCAGGTGAATTTGATTATAAAGTACACCACTTATTGAAAAGAATAATTGCGGTGATATAGGGACATACCCCTGATTTAAAACATTAAAAACCTTTAAATCTTTTAGTGAAAAGGTTCAGTTGCCTTTTTCCTTTCTTTTTTTCTAAATCTTTAGAGCTTAATTCAAACTTACGCCTAATTTATGGTTTTAAAAGTTTGACATCTCAAACGCCTCACACTTAGTATGATATCTATATATTAAGTTAGTGAGGAACTCCTTTGAAAATAGCTAATAAATTACTTATATTTTTTATGATATTGGCCGTTTTATTGTCTGTTTTTTTAACTAACTTGTGGCTGATGATTGAGTCGGCCAATCAGGTGTCTAAAACCTATATCAGCCATCACAACTCCTATAAACTCGCCGAAGAGCTCCGCCGCAGCTCCGATGACTTAACCAGAATGGCGCGTACCTACGTCCTGACGGGAAAAAAAGAGTATAAAACCTACTTTGATCTTATTGTTAAAATTCGTGACGGGGAGCAAGCACGTCCTCAAAATTATGACGCTATTTTCTGGGATTTTATAACCAGCCAACAAGCGCTTGAATTGCACCAACTAGCCCCTGAAAGGCAGGTATCCATAATTGAGCTTATGAAAGAGCTCAACTTTTCGGAGCTTGAGTTATCACTGCTGGCTCAGGCAAAGCAGTACTCCGATAATTTAATCAATTTGGAAGTAAAAGCTTTTAAATTACTGGAACAGCAACCTGTTGATCATATCGACTTCAGCAGCAACCAAAAATCTGCGGCAGCGTTGCTGTTTGGTGATGAATACCACTTTGAAAAATCGCGAATAATGGGCAAGGTCGATGAGTTTTTCCGCGCATTGAATGATCGTACCAGCCAGCAAATTCTGGTTGCGGAATATGAGAAAGAGTTTCATCAATCCTTTGCTTTATATCTGGCGCTTTTCATGCTGGCTTATCTTATCTTCAGTTACCTGTTTTTTAGGAAGAACGCGATTAAGCCTCTTAATGAAATTCTTAATGCCATCCAAAAGGTACACCTTCATGAGTACGACCTGAAATTACAGAACCGCAAGGATGAGTTTGGCCTGCTTATGAATGCGCTTAAGGATATGGCAAATGAGATTTCCAGAAAAATCGATGAGCTGCATCACAAGTCCCATACTGATGTTATTACCAGCGCTTTTAACCGAAGATGTATGTTAGAGCTGCTGGAAAAAGAGCAAAGAGAGATTGACCGTTACCATTTTAATAGCTCGATTATTATGATTGATATAGACCATTTTAAAATGGTAAATGACAAGCATGGCCACGATGTCGGCGATCAGGTGTTAATGGCTTTCGCTAAATTCGTCAAGGAGCGATTGCGAGAGACTGATGTCTTTGCCAGGTGGGGAGGGGAAGAGTTCATGGTACTTTGCCCGCATACAAGCTATGAAGATGCAAAAAAGACCGCAGAGTCGCTCTGCAAAAAGATCAGAGACTCAGAGTTTCCGGTGGTTCAGCATGTTACTGCCAGCTTTGGCGTCGGCAGAATTCAGGAAAACCAGACATTGGAAGAGGCGATTAAATACGCTGACCAAGCCCTATATAAAGCAAAAGAGCGCGGTAGAAACCAAGTTCGATAGAGCTCTCTAGCAAGCCGCTTGTGGTACGACGCTCTAGTTACTTGATCCAATCAATCTAGGTTTTTGATGCTTTTGGGTTTAACTTTAGACTAAATCATATCCAACCCGCCAGGCCTGGCAGGTTAAAAATCGTAAGAAGCTGATTTACTCGATGTAGTGCTCTATCGCTGTGTTTACAAGTCTACCAGGGAAAAATCTGTTATGATGAAATCGTTATAAATTCAGTATTTGGACTATATGAAAACAACGCGTATTACCGCTTTGCTGACGAGCGTCTATCTTTTGACTGTGGCTGCGATGATATGGTTTGTTTGGAATGAGTGGAACTCGTATCAAACGGCCAAAAGCAGCCTGATTAACCAGTTACGGATTGTGGAACTACGTAGTGATATCGTTCACTATGATGAGGTGTTATCGATGTCTGCCCGCATGGCGGCGGCAACCGGCGATCTGCAGTGGGAAGAGAGATACAGAAGCTTTAAGCCAAAGCTCGATGCTTCCATTGCTGAAGCTGAGCTGGTTTCACCTGAGCCCTATAGGGCGGAAGCGCTAGCCAGTGCCAAGATGGCCAACCTGAAGTTGGTTGAGATGGAGCAGCAGTCCTTTGGACTGGTTCGACAGGGGCGTATAGAGGAAGCCAGAGCGCTTCTGTTCAGTGATGAATATGACCGGCAGAAGGTGATTTATGCTCAACGGATGACCCAATTTGCTGCACAAATTCCCCCCTTTGCTCAGCTTGAGGAGTTGCGCGGTATCATCATCCATCTGGATGAGGTGTTGACCATGTCCGCTCGTATGGCAGCGGCGACTGAGGATCTGCAGTGGGAGCAGCGCTACCGCTACTCTGAGCCGATACTGGATGCCGCCATCAAAGACGCCATGACCCTTGCGCCTAATTTGCTCAGTAACCAGGCGGTTGCTGAAACTGACGCAGCCAATATCAAACTTATTCAGATGGAAAACCAGTCTTTTGATCTGGTGCGTAGCGGACGTGCGGATGAAGCCAGGGCATTCCTGTTCGGCGATGAATATAAAAGGCAGAAGGCAATCTACTCTCAGGGAATGGAAGAGTTTTCAGTCGCACTGGCAGGCCTCGCTCATAGCAATATGAAACAGCTAGAGAAACAAGCTATGATGCGTGTCTTCTTTACCTTAGTGCTGCTGCTTCTGTTGCTTGTTGCATGGGCGGTGGTGCTTCGTGTCGTAAGCAACTGGGTTGAAACACTGGCTGATAAGAGGGAGTTAGAAAAACAGATTGCAAAGCGTCAACAGGCGGAAGAGGCGCTGAAGCTGGCCAATCAGGATTTGATCCAAGATGAAATGCGGCTCAAGGAGTCGCAGAAGATTGCCCATCTCGGCCATTGGGGCTTGAATCTTGTCAGCAACGAGTTGAAGTGGTCCGACGAAATCTATCGGATATTTGAGATTGATCCCTCAAAATTTGGTGCATCCTATGAGGCTTTTCTTGAGCTTATCCACCCGGAAGACCGGGATCGGGTAAATCAAGCCTATACGAATTCACTGCACACCAAAGAGCCGTATGAGATTGTCCATCGGCTATTGATGCCGGATGGGCGAATCAAGTATGTGCGTGAGGCGTGTGATACGCAGTTTAATGACCAGGGAGAGCCGCTGATCTCTATCGGTACGGTTCAGGATATTACCGAGACTGAAAAGGTTCGCCTCAGTTTGGCGAATGAAAAGGAGCGTATTGATGCGATCCAACGTCTGCAATCCCGCTTTATCGATGACCCAACACCTCATCATATTTGTCAGGGCTTGCTTGCCGACTTCAAGAAATTAACCGGAAGTGAGTATGGTTTAGTTGGTGAGGTCTACTCAACACCTGAGGGTAATCCCTACCTTTCTGCCTATGCGATAGACATGCTGGCATGGAATAAAGAAACCCGAGCGCTCTACGAAGAAGCAAAGGGCAAGGGCTTTGAGTTCCATAAACTCGATAATCTGTTCGGGCATGTGATTCTCGATAGAGAGGTGGTGATCAGTAACGATCCTGAACACGATCCACGTCGTGCAGGCCTGCCTGCAGGACATCCGGCGATAAATAACTTTTTAGGCATTCCGGTCTTTCAGGGGGAGAAACTGGTCGGTGAAATCGGCTTGGCCAATCGCGAAGGCGGTTATGATCAAGAATTATTGGATTATATCTGCCCACTGGTCAGCGCTTTCGGGCAAATTATTGTGGCTCGTCAAGCTCAAGAAGCACGTGATGCAGCTGAAAAGGCTCTGGCTGAACTTGCAAAACTTGATGGTTTGTTGGGTATCCCGAACCGCCGCAGCTTTGACGATTTTCTTGAGCAGCAGTGGAAACAGGCAAGGCGTGACCAGAAATCGTTGTCACTCATTATGATAGATATCGACCACTTCAAACTCTACAACGACCATTACGGTCACCAACAGGGAGACAGATGCTTGGTTCAGGTTGCTAAATTGATTGAAAAATCTCTGCGTCGACCATCTGATCTTGCTGCCCGCTATGGGGGCGAAGAGTTTGCCTGTGTGCTTCCAGATACGTCCGCCGAAGGTGCAGAGGAACTGGCTGAAGCCATTAGGGTGCTTACTGTGGACAAGGCTATCCCGCATACAGCATCACCTTTGGCATCCCACGTGACACTCAGTATCGGCGTGGCGACTCTGGTGCCATCATCCGAAACCTCTGCTGATGAATTGATTTCGCTTGCCGACCAAGCGTTGTATCAGGCTAAGTCGGAAGGGCGTAACCGTATAGTGAACAGTAATACCAAGCTGTAAAAATCGGCATAGGGTCAAATTAAGTTACCAGGCCTCTATGCCCCCTGCGTGTTATGCCTGTTTTACAATCGTAAAACCTGCGCTTAAAACCGCGGGTTTTCTTTTTTGGGTGTTGTATTTTGATAGCAGGCTGGAAATGACTTTACTCTAATCCCCGATTAATTTGAGCGCAGATAATTCAATTAATTTTAGCTGTGTTAGAATCCGTTTAACTGTTTTCGATACTTTATATGGATTTTGACGATGCGAAATTTTCTGTTACTGGCGATATCTTTGGTTTTTCTTTCAGGTTGTGCGACGATGCCGATGGAGTCTTATGAGGTTCCTAAAAACCGCATTACACCTCAGGGTCTGTATTTAACGCCGGCACAGGCGCATGAATTGGTCACTAAAGAGAAAGACTCGGTGCTGTTTGTCGATGTGCGTTCGCGTGTAGAGCTGCAGTATTTTGGCATTGCCGATGGGGTGGATGCCAATATTCCTTACTACTATGTGGATCAGTGGCACTGGTATCCAAAGTACAGCCGCTTTGAGCGTATCGATAACAAAGAGTTTGTGTCGATGCTGGACCGTCGCTTAGAACAGAAGGGCTTGAGTCGAGCGGATAAAATTGTGTTTATCTGTAAATCGGGTGCGCGCAGTAAACGTGCTGCAAAGTGGCTCTATAAAAAAGGTTTTAAGAATATCCATATTATCCCGACCGGGTTTGATGGCAACAAGGTCAAAGAGGGGCCTAAAAAAGGGCAGCGTATTATTGATGGCTGGAAGAATGATGGCCTGCCGTGGGGCTATAAGTTGGATGCAAATAAGATCTTCTTGCCAGAGGAGTTAGCCGAAGCCAGCAAAAAGGCGAAAGCTGCTAAATAGTGATTTAATAGATGAAATAAAAAAGGGCCCTGAGGGCCCTTTTTTTATGGTTTGTTGTTAACAGATTAGAGGCCTGTTAATTTATTCACCATCGACAATAGTAAAACCTAGGTTTTTCCAGTTCATCATACCGCCACGGTAGTAGTAGATTTTGTCAGCCGGGAAACCAAACTCAATCATTCGTTTCATAGCGATACCTGACTGTGGACAGGCTGGACCATTACAGAAACCGTAAACTTTTTTAGCTGCTGAACAGTTCCAGTCTTTACCCTGTTTTTCACATCCTACTTCGTCAAGTCTGAAAGTAACTTCGCTAAAAGGAATGTGTACCGCAGTAGGGATGGTACCTTCCAGGTAGTGCTCTTCATTACGCATATCAACCAGAATTGAGTCTGACTCTTTCATGCTTTTTAGAACTTCCAGTTCGGTTACAGGGTGAATACCCGGAGCCGGAACCAGACCTTGAATATAACCATTGATTGGAGCACATTTGGTGCGCTTTCTGGTGATGGTAACCGCTTCGTCACCTTCGCCAACCTGGAAGGCCTTGACTTTGTCTTTAGCTGAAAAGATCTTGATGTTGTCTCCAGCGCCTGCTTGTGCAGCAAATGGAAGCAACGTTAAAGCAAATAACGCGATGATTTTTTTCATGTTGTAAGTATCCTTAGTTAGTTTTATAAAATTAAATACATTTCATTTCCGTGAATCTACCGAATGACTTGCTATCTGTCAATGGGTGAAATGAAGTAGTGTTTTGGGGATATATAGGAGGGGAGGGGTGTACAGCCACCAGAATGATGACTGCACTGAGGTATCAACGGCTTAGAAGCGGTAGATACCGATTAGGCGAGTGTGCGCCATAGTAAGGTCTTGATCGTTGATGCCGTCAAATTCACTTGTACGGATTGAGTGAGTTAGCACCAATGTACCTTTCTTGGTTGCTCTCCAGATCAACTTGATGTCCATCTCTTCTGCATCTTTTTGTGCAGTAAGTGGGTTAGCACCAGTGCTGGTTAGTGGCATTCCAGGAATTACATTTGCAGTAGTACCACCGATTACACCACCATCAGCATCATAGGTTGCAGTGCTGTCAGACTTGCCATAGTTTGCGTAGTTAACTTTAGCAATCCACTGTTTGTTGAAGCTGTAGCGCGCACCAATCTGGTAAGCGTTTACATTTTTACGGTATTCGTTACGTGAGAACTGAGTACTTGTGTAACCTGGATCACCACTGAACGCGTTAAACATTCCAGTGTCACCATTACTTTGGTTCATCGCAATGTGCGCGCCCCATTTTCTTGACTTGATTTCTGCTTTAGCACCGAATAGGTTGAAATCGATGTCACCGGCTAGTTTGTCACCTACTTCAGTTTGAGTTAGGTACTGACCGCTTAAGATAAGTTTCTTTTTACCCGCAACTTTAGAAGTGTGGCGTGCTTCAGCGTACACAGCATTGAAAATGTCGTGTGCATAGAAATCCCAAAGCTCAATGTTCACGTTCTTAGCTGGACGGTAGTTGGCGCTAAGGATTGTCATACCCGCAGTATCTTCAGCCCCTTTACCTAGAGCAATCGTTGAAAGTTCGTGGAACTCAACACGGTTTAAAGAAGTTGAAGATGACGCTTGGATTGGACCTAGAGGTTGAACAACTGTACCACCTGTACCAGTACCTTCACCAATTAGACCGTATTCGTTCGCAGCACGTGTTCCCATAGAGGCTTCAACCATGTGTGCTAAACCGAATTTAAACTGTTTGTTGATTTTGAAGTTTGCACCAGCAAGTGTGTGGAAGTCTGGAACAGTACTTTCTGCACTTGTTGTTAGAGGTGAGTCAAAAATCATACGACCAGCGTAAGCATCATATTTCTTCTGCTTGTAAGTTACATATAGCTCACCAAAGATACCTTGTAGGTATGGCTCTAGCTCGTTACCTGCGTTATCACCATCAGTAGCGTATAGACCACTAGCAGGACGACCATCTACTTTAACGCGAGTATCAGTCACATTAAATACGTCATCTACCGCGTAGAAGCCAGTTCCTAAACGGAAACCGTTCATTTTTGGAGAAACATACTTAAGTTTAAGCATCCAAGCTTGACCGCTGTTAGGATCATAACGGTTGTCTTTAGCGTCCACTACGTTTTGTAGCTTAACCATTCCGCTCCACTTACCTTCGTTAGCAGATTTCTTTTCAGCAGCCATGGCTGTACCAGCAACCATTGACAGTGCGATTGCGCTCGCAATTGTTTTCATTTTAAAGGCCATTAAAGGATTCCTTTTTTGAAGTTTATAAAAATTTTTTTAAAGCGTTGCTTAAGCAAAATAGTAGCTATTTAGATTTGGCAGACCTAAAGAAAACCAGGTTTTATTGCACAAGAAAAAAACATATTAGCATTTGCTTAAATTATGGTGCGCTATTATGCATATAAGCAGTACTGTTTGGCAAGCAAATTTATGTATTAATAAGGTTTTTTCCATTTGTAATAAATTTTTAATAGAAAAAAGTTGCAAAGATAAGAAAACTCTAATATGATTGATCACAGCTTTATTTATGACATTAATAGATTTATTTATATAAGGAAACTCTTATGAAAAAGTATTTTATGATTTTTATGACTCTTTTTGTTCTTTCTACTTCAAACGTAGTACTTGCTGATGAAGCTCCTGCTGATGAGACTACTACTGAAGAGCCTAAAAAAGAATCTGCTGATTGCTAATTTAGCAGGCCTTATACCCAGTTGTAGGGTATAGGTCTTTTGCTTCAGAGAAACCCGCGTTGTTATATGCGGGTTTTTTTTTGGAAAAATAAAATCTCTTTAGCCTCCTTAGGGGTTTAACCCAGCATCTCTTTGCTGAAAGTTTCGTGAAGCGTGTATAAGTCTATCAACGGATGCTTGATGTTTTGTGACTCCATAATAGGATGAGTGCTACTCATCGTCTCCAGCATCAGTTCTGTAGTGTTTTCATAGTTTTCGGTCAGACTATAGAAGGTGCAGAATACGCGTTCTGCGGCTGAAAGTTGATCGCTTTCTTTGCTTTGTTGGGCATAGTACACATAAAGACTGGCGATGCAGAGTTGCAACATTTCATCTTTTAAAGTCGCTTTGTCATCATTGCCTTTGAAAAAAGCGGATTTAACCAGGGCTTCTGTTCGCGCCTGTATCTCTTTGCTCAGGAATTTACCAGCCAAAAAATCATTTCTATACTTTTCTTTGATGGATTCGCTGTTTTCTAGGATTCGCTGACTATTTTGAATGCGGCTATGTTGGTTGAAAATTGTGGCAAACTCGCTGTAGATGGTCGCTTTAACCGCCAGCTCCATGGCAAAGGACTTAAGAAATCGTTCGTTGATTTCGGACAGGTTGGTTAAAGGCTCAAGTATTTTAGGCACAACCTCTGTGGTTAGGAACAGGTTTGATATCTGTTGGATACGCCCAGAGTGGATGCCAATCAGGAAGCTATCGGCATTGATCGACTTGATAAAGGTATCAGCGGCGGGGTAGTTAATGATTTCCGTATAGATGGTAAGCTGGTTGTAGGGCGCTTTTTGCAGTACATCCAGTTCGGTTTCCAGTAGATATTTAAAAACGCTGTATTCGGTGTTGTACAGGCTCAGGTTGGTAAAACTTACTCGTTTCAGGTCAATAGGTTTTTTCCATTGGCTGGTCTCAGGGTTGTAGTGAGCTGAGATGTAGTCTTGACGCTGTTTGTGATCTTGAATATTAAAACGTTTGCGACCATATTTAGCCAGCAGTTTAGCGGTTAGCCAAGAAGAGAAGTTTGCGTGTCCCAAAAACATGATATTGTTCCTTTTGCTGATTTAGCCAGCCGATTCGGTACGGGCTGTTTTGGGAGAACATTTTCGCTTATTTAGCGGTCGATATTGAGCTTTTTTCTTGCTGTTTTTCAGGAGTAGGGGGAGAAAGTGGCTGGCGATATATATGCTTACGACTTTGATTTGAAGCACGAGGGTGATTCTAAATTAACTGGCTAGCTCCAGCTGCAGGCAAGAGGTGACAGCGCGTGAAGCGATCGACTATTCGGTTGTTCAGTGTCAGGCTACAGTTATTTACGGTTATGAAGTGGCGTAAGTTTTTAATGAGTTTTTAAGCCACTCGATGGCGTCTGCTCTGTTTTCAAATACTTCAATATTGCTCTGATAGAATTGATGAATATTGGCGGGCTCCATCATAGAGTCTTGGTAAATAAGGATTGCGATGGCGCTGAGATTGCGCAGTGCAGAGACCTTTTGCATCGAACCGTGGGTATGAGAATATGAGTTTTTACGATTGACCAGAAGACTGTATTTACCGCTATACCGTTCCAGCAATCCCGCTTCAATCTGATCGATATGCTCACTGGTCAGCTCAATGCCTTCATCAATCATGATTTCGGTGATTCCGGGTTCGATCTCTTCAAAGGTTCCAAAAGTTAATTCATCGAGTATCATAGCCAGCTCCTAAATTTATACGTCTGTTTTAGATTAGGTAGTGAGTAATCCGCTACTCTTATATTTCAGAGGGCGATTGGTATTTTGTTATCTGGTTTCTACCATGCTCTTTGGCTTGATAGAGTGCTTCATCGGCATGCTCCATAAACTCTCTCAAGCTGTGCTCTTTGCTGTATTGAACTACACCAAAACTAGAGGTGATGGCTTGGTCGATTTTGAAGTTGTAGTGTTCAATCTTTTGACGAATTTTCTCGGCAACCGAAGCGCTGCTGTCAATATCGGTGTAAGGCAGGATAACGACAAACTCCTCTCCACCCCAGCGGAACACCTTGTCTACCTCTCGAACGCTTGATGAGATGATTTTGGCAATCTCTTTGAGAATGTCGTCACCGGTCTCATGTCCAAAGTTATCGTTAATGGACTTAAAGTAGTCAATATCGAGCAGGATAAGGGAGAAGGGTTTATTGAACCGGTGAAATATCTTGATTCTGTCATCAAGGTATTCGTCGCAGTAACGTCTGTTATACAAACCGGTCAACGCATCCGTTCTGGCCAATACATCCAGTTCATCAGTCATATGCAGCAGCTTGGTGTTGTAACCCTGCAGGATAGTGACAATGTATAACCCAAAAGCGGAGGCGGTGATGAAAAGCAGAATGATGGTGAACAGGCTGTAACGGAAATTTGAAGAGATTTTATTGGTGTTTTCGTCAATCTGCTCATTGACATATTGTGCAATATCCTTGATTCCTTTAGTGTAGGCGTTCTTGTGTCTTTGGTAGGTCGCGTCAGATAGAATTTGTTGTGCTTCAAGTTGCTGATTGTTCCTGACCAGTGTGATCGCTCTTAGTTCGATTGCAACCAGTGCGTCGTTGGCAGCGCTAATCATCTGCAGTTGATGTTTAACATTCTCATCTTGTTTGGCTTTCTTTAAGACGTCATCCAGAATTTCAACATGGTTGTTATAGCGCTCAACCCAGTATTCGTCACCAGTAAAGGCCGCCATTCTGGCCGACATGGTCAGTACTTCATCCAGATATTCGATCTGATAGGAGGCTCGATCGGTTTTTTTGAACAGATCAATGCTCTCAAACTGCGTCCATAGTAGGATGCTCATCGCCACTAAAAACAGTAGAACAGCGGAAAATATTCTGACAATCGTTTTCTTCACTTCTTTTTCCTACTCCACTTTTTTGAATAAGATTAATTTTTGTAAATTTTAGCACAGTTAACTACTTAGTTATGCTTAGTCTTAGGCTGTCTTAAATATAGCTAATAGTGTTTGTTGTTTTTTAATGAACAGTCATTAACCAAAGTGGTTTGTCTTGTAACTGATTGAACTAGCGTGGTAAATTGAAAATTATCATGTATTAAACGAGTTAACTAATTTGAAGCTCTGATTTGAGCTGTGGAGGGTTTTATGTATCGATTTTCCCTATTGATGGCAGTTTTACTTTTGCCACTGTCGGTTTGGAGTTCACCAAATCAAGCGTTGCAGTCTGAACCTATTAACAAAGGGTTGTCGGTTCAGCCTTTGCATGGACAGGGGCGCATTGTGGCACCACAACATGGTCACCAGCCAAATGCCGGTAAAGCTGATCTTATCGTTAAAGATATTATTGGCCTGATTCAAAGGGGTAATCAGACGGGCGCTTTTCTGGGCAATATCTATGTCAATGAACCACTTGAGGTGGATGTCAGGTTGGAGAATAAGTTTGCCGAGTACGGTCACACCCGCAAAAAGTTCAAGGTTACCGTTCAGTTTAAATACGGCTATTCGGGCCCTGTGGTCAAAGAGAAGGTGGTGATGGTCAGAAAATATCTGCAGCCCGGTGAGATCATTACCAAGCGAGTGGTTTTTGGCAGAGTGAAAAGTACGCCGGGTGTGATTTTCATTAAAGTGATTGCCGATGCAACCAATAAGGTTGATGAGTCGAATGAGCATAACAACATCAAAGAGATCTCATACCGAATTGAACAGCCACAATAAGATGAATACTGAAAGCAGTTGATTAAGGGAGAAGTTATGAACGAGAAGGTGAACCTCTATTTAGAGCGGCTACCATCACCGCAGAAAGAGGTTTGTATTCGCTTGAGGCAGATCATCTTTAGCACTTTTCCTGATATCGTGGAGTCCTTCAAAAACGGTGTGCCTTGGTATGAGGATAAGTTCTATCTGGTTGGTCTGAAAGACCATGTCAATATTGGTTTTGCCATTAAGGGACTAAGTCAGCAAGAGCTTGAACTGCTAGAGGGTAATGCCAAAATAATGCGTCATATTAAAGTTCACTCTTTGCAAGATCTTGATGAAAAGCGCATTATCAAAGCGCTGCAAGCAGTGAAAGATCAGTGCATAAAGTCCCGCTAGCTAGCGTGGTGAGTTGCCAGTGTCGTTACGGTTTCCGCCTGAGTTTATCTGCATAGAGTTGTACCTGATTACGGCCATTCTCTTTTGCCTGATATAGCGCCAGATCACTGGCTTTAATCAAAGCTTCTGGTGTCGCTCCATGTTCTGGGTAGCAGGCCACGCCAATAGACAGGCCAGATGACGGGGCTTGTGAGGCTAACAGCGCGCTATGATGGCTGATAAACGCTTGGCGTAAGCGCTCGGCAATAGTCACAGCCTCATCCGCAGAGGTTTCAGGGAAGCAAAGCACAAACTCATCGCCACCGTATCGATAGATCAAATCGTACTCTCTGAGTACGCAGTCCGCAATCTGTTTAATCGAGTTCAGCACTTGGTCGCCAGTATCATGGCCAAATTTATCATTGATCTCTTTGAAATAGTCGATATCGAGCAGCGCGATGGAAAATTGATGATGATTGCGTGCAGATTCGGCCAGAATGCGTTGCAGTGCAATAAGGCCTTCTCGACGGTTTAGTAAGCCGGTAAGACAGTCATATTGCGCAAGTTCACGCAGCTCATCTTCAAGTAATCTCTCTGTTGTTCGATCAAAAATAATTCCCAGCAGGCCTGCTATTTCACCTTCTCGGTTAGTGAAAGTCGATTTGTAAAATTGCACTATTATGCGCTTGCCGTCGGTGGTTTTGACCTCGCTGTCGTAGACTTGTACGCCGGGACTGTCAAACAGCTCTTGATCTTTTTGGTGGTAGATGTCGGCCAGATCTTTGTCCCATAAATCGTAAACACTATTGCCAATCAGCTTTTCACGGGGAATGTGTATAAAGCTCTCAAAAGCGCTATTACAGTTCAGATAGATGCCGTCGGCGTCTTTAACAAAGATTGGCACAGGAATCAGATCAATAAAGGCGCTTAACTGACCTTCTTGCTGTTTGATAAAGTGGATAAGTTCTAAATTCATACGTCATTTCTATCATTTACAGCGGCTATTGTCCAATAGTACGAAATAGAAAGAGTAGAGTGCGATAAGTTTGTCTGTGGCGTTTGTCAGGGTGCATGAACTATTGTTGTCTTTTAAAGCGTTCTGTTGGGCTGTAGAGCCTTTAATAAGCGATTCAAAGCCAGCAGTTGTGATTGCCGATATGCATTCGCAAAACTCTTAATGACCTTGATATGTTGAGATTCGTTTGGTTTTCAGTAGTATGGTGGATAGTCATAACGGTTTGCGGAGGGAAGTATGACCAGGGTACGGGTGTTAAATAATTTGTCGGATAAGGCGTTGGAGTTACTGTCTAAAGCCGATTACCAGCTCGTTAGTGAGAATGAAAAAGCGCAGGCGGTTTTGGTTCGATCAGCGGATATGCACGCTACCGACTGGGGGGATGAGTTAATTGCCGTAGGGCGCGCCGGAACTGGGGTTAATAATATCCCTATTGATGAGATGAGCCGTAAAGGGGTGGCGGTATTTAATGCCCCGGGGGCGAATGCGAATGCGGTTAAAGAACTGGTGATTGGTTCCATGTTTATGATGGCGCGTCGCCTGTTTCCAGCGGCAGAGTATGTGAAATACCTGCAGGCAGAACAGCATGAACTGCCTGCTTTATTGGAGAGTGCTAAGAAATCGTTCTCTGGCATTGAGTTGCCCGGCTACAGATTGGGTGTCGTGGGTTTGGGTGCCATTGGTGTTAAGGTGGCGAATACCGCATCCGCTCTGGGTATGGAGGTTTATGGTTATGACCCGAAAATTTCGGTGCAGAACGCCTGGCATCTGAGTGCTGAAGTCAATCAGGAGAAGTCGTTGTCCAGCTTACTGCAAACCTGCGATTTTATCTCACTGCATGTGCCGCTGATTCCGGCTACTCATAATCTGATTAGCGAAGACAACCTGGCGCTGTTAAAACCGCATGCCGTGGTAATGAACTTCTCGCGTGGTGAGATCGTAGATGACAGTGCACTTATTCAGGCGTTGGATGAGGGCACTCTAGGTGGTTATGTCACCGACTTTCCAACGGTCGCCAACAAGAACCATCCTAATGTATTAGCCCTGCCGCATTTAGGTGCTTCGACTCTGCAGGCGGAGGAGCTGGCTTCGACTCAGGTGGTGGAGCAACTTAAGGAGTTTATTGAACGTGGCAATGTTGCTTATTCGGTCAACCTGCCAGAGACCAATGCCGGTCCAATACCAGAGGGGGCTTGCCGTATTGCCATCGTTAATCAGAACCTGGTGGGGATGATTGCCCGCATCAGTGAGGTAATTGGCGAGTTTGATATTAATATCATTGAGATGGTCAATAAATCCCGTCAGGATCTGGCCTATACCTTAGTCGATATTGATGGGGTCTGTGCACCGGCGTTGCTCGATAAACTACTGCAGTGTGAAGGTGTCTGTTCAGCTCGTTTCTGCGGTACGCAATAAAAAACGGCTTGAATGACTGACTATTCATTTCGACAGGCCTGCTATTGCAGGCCGCTCTGTTTTTAGATGCGTTTGATTCAAGTGGCTCTAGTTATAGAGCCCAAACTGTCGAATGGAGAGCTTAACCAGCTTATCTTCGCCACCCGCCAATACAGAAAACTTGGTGATTTTATCTAAGCGGAGGCGTGTCTGGGTTTTATAAGGGGTGAACTGCGCAAAGGGGATAAACAGCGTTTGCCACTCGGCTTCTGCCAGTGCTGTGGCGCGGTAGGATTGCCAGGGCATCCATAACTGTGATGATTTAATCAGTAACTCAAATGCTTCCGGGTGTTCTGAGCGCCATTCGATAAACACACCTTGATAGAGTTCAGTCCTCAGGTTAGCCGGTTTAGCGAGTTGAATCTGAATGAAGCCGCCGTTATTCTCCAGGCTGACGTGCCCCAGCAGGTGCACGCCTTCGGCATCGTGTTGCACCTGAGCGTTGGAAACTCCGCCCATGACCTGGTCCGTCACTAAATTCCAGTAAGGTGACGGTTCACTGGCGCTAAACAGTGGGGTGACGCTATTCATCTATTGCTTCCTATTCAGGTTTTTTTCAGCCGTTTATATAAACACGCTTTAAAGGTTATATGCAATTCTACCGTTTTCGCTGGATTGCGTTTGATCCATTCAAACAGATCATAAAGAAAAAGGGAGCAGAGTATAACTCTGCTCCCTTTTCAATTTTAAAAATGAACAGGCCTGCTCACTTAATAAACTGCATTGGCAGTGAATAATGCCGCTTAAACGCGGGTTTTGCTCTTTTTTCGATTGAAGTTGCTGTTACGTTTTCTACCCTGATTGCTGCGAAGTTTTTGATCCGCCCCTTTGGTGACAAAACTCTGTTTGCCGTGTTTACGGCCGCTGCGATGACCTTCACCGCCGGATTTTCCGGTGCCTTTCGGCTGATAGGTCGGAATCAGGTGCTTTTTGCTGTTACCAATCAGGTCTTCGCGTCCCATCTCTTTTAGCGCTTCACGCAGCATTGGCCAGTTTTCTGCATCGTGATAACGCAAAAAGGCTTTATGCAGACGGCGCTGGCGCATTGTTTTAGGGCTGTCAACGGTATCGGTGCCGTTACGCAGCACTTTTCGAAGCGGATTGCGTCCAGAGTAGTACATGGCAGAGGCGATCGCCATCGGGCTCGGCAGGAAGGCCTGAACCTGATCGGCACGGAAACCTTTGCGTTTCAACCATACCGAAAGGTTCATCATATCCTCATTCGAAGTCCCGGGGTGAGCGGCGATAAAATAGGGGATCAGATACTGCTCTTTACCGGCCTCTTTGGAAAACTGGTCAAACATCTCTTTAAAGCGGTCATAGGTGCCGATCCCCGGTTTCATCATTTTGGAAAGCGGCGCATCTTCGGTATGTTCCGGTGCGATTTTCAGATAACCGCCAACGTGATGCTGAGTCAGCTCCTTGACATACTCCGGTGTCTCCACAGCAAGGTCATATCTTAAGCCAGAAGCGATAAAGACACGTTTAATACCGGGCAGATTGCGCGCTTTGCGGTAGAGCTGAACCAGCGGAGTCTGATCGGTATTCAGGTAGCGACAGATACTTGGATAAACACAGGAGAGGCGGCGACAGTTACGTTCAACGCGTTCATCTTTACAGGCCAGACGCCACATGTTGGCCGTCGGTCCACCCAGATCAGAGATATTGCCGGTAAAGCCTTCAACATTGTCACGAATCTCTTCAATCTCTTTAAGGATCGATTCTTCGGAACGGTTCTGAATAATGCGGCCTTCGTGCTCGGTAATGGAGCAGAAAGTACAGCCGCCAAAGCAACCGCGCATAATATTGACTGAGAAACGAATCATATCCCACGCTGGAATCTTGGCTTTGCCGTAAGATGGGTGTGGCGCACGCGCGTAGGGCAGATCAAACACCTTATCCATCTCTGGCGTGGTCAGTGGAATCGGTGGTGGATTGATCCACACGTTGCGGCTGCCATGCTTCTGTACCAGTGAACGCGCATTGCCCGGGTTGGTCTCCAGATGGAACACGCGTGAAGCATGGGCGTACAGAACCGGGTCTTTGCGAACCTGTTCCAAAGAGGGCATGCGAATTACGGTCTGCTCGCGAGGGTGATTTTTGGGAATGTGCAGCGGCACATTGACCACAATGACCCCTTTGCCTTCACCACTGTCTTGACTCTCACTGTTAGAGGCCTGTTTTTTCTGATCACAACTCTCTTCATCGACCATCTCATACGGGTTTTGCAGCGGATCGACCTTGCCCGGCTGATCGATTTTGGTGGAATCGATGACCACAAAGCCTTCTGGTACCTGATTGATCATATAAGCGACACCACGGATATCGTGCATGTCTTTCGGGTGTTCACCGGCGGCGGTGCGGTGTGCAACTTCTACCAGTGCGCGTTCGGCGTTTCCGTAAAGCAACAGGTCGGCTTTGGAGTCCATTAGCACCGAACCACGAACCTTATCAGACCAGTAGTCATAGTGAGCAATGCGGCGCAGACTGGCTTCAATGCCACCGATGACCACCGGCACCCCCTTAAAGGCTTGGCGACAGCGGTTGGTATAGACCATCACCGCACGATCCGGGCGTTTACCGTGCTCATCATTGGGGGTGTAGGCATCATTGTGACGGATCTTGCGGTCGGAGGTGTAGTGGTTGACCATGGAATCCATATTACCGGCCGTGACCCCAAAAAACAGGTTCGGCTTGCCGAGTTTTTGGAAGTCCTCGACCGAATTCCAGTCAGGTTGAGCAATAATACCGACACGAAACCCCTGCGCCTCCAAAACACGGCCAATAACCGAAGCCCCAAAACTTGGATGATCGACATAGGCGTCGCCTGAGACCAGGATGATGTCACAGGAGTCCCAGCCAAGCTCGTCCATCTCTTCACGGCTCATAGGCAGGAAGGGGGCAATGCCAAAACGTTGCGCCCAGTATTTTTTATATGAAAACAAGGGTTTTGCAGATTCCATCGGTGCTCTTATGTTTTAAATTCTAATCGGATAATTATAACTTTTTGCGGCTTTAATGATGGTACTCATTTTGAAAAGCTTTGTTGTTTATGGGCTGTTTTTACCTAGCTGTTGAGTTGAAATACGTGTGTATTACCAATTTAAAGTAGCCAGGTGCATGGAGGTTTGTAAGCAAATGTTCTTATGTTTTTGCTGGCTTCACAATTTAGTGGTAAATTAGTTTACAAACCATGCCTTTATTGCTCTGTCAATGAAGTTTAGTGAAGAAGGGGTTTTAGTTTGTCCAGTCACGACCAAGCACAAAAGAGTGTACATATTCTGCTCGCCATACTCAGTGGGGTGGTGTTAATGGTGGTGCTCGCTATGTTATTGGTGCTCTACTCCTTGCTTGCTGAGCAGAAAAGGGAGCAGATGGTGATTGCAGCCAAAAGTAAGGCGAGCTTGATTGAAGCGGTGGCGGGATTTGATGCGATTTACAGTGACCAGGATGTTTCCGGTGGGGCGCAAGAGGCAACACTGATGCAGATCCGTGAGGCGCAAGAGGTCTATCAGGGATTTGGTCGCAGTGGTGAGTTTAATTTGGCACGCTTAACTGAGGATAAGCGGCTTGAGTATGTCTTGCAAACGCGCAGTGATTTTGCCAGCCAAAATGGTGCAGAACTTAAACTGAATGGTGAGCACGCGGTTGCTATGCAGCAGGCTTTAATGGGCAGGTCCGGCAGTATTATCGCGCAAGACTATCGAGGCGTTTTGGTGCTGGCGGCTTACGAGCCGTTGCCTAAGCTCGGTCTGGGTATGGTGGTAAAAATGGATATGGCTGAAATCCGTCAACCTTTTATTGATGCCGCGTTCTTGAGTCTGTTTTTGGCAATAATCATTAACCTGCTCGGCATCGTATTCATCAAACGTGTTACTAAACCAATTATCGACAATATTGCAGAGAAGCGCCGTCAGCTGAGAACCTTTCTGGCAACATCGGGGGAGCCGATTTTCACTATTGACGATCAGGGCATCTGCACCTTTGCCAATCAGGCTTGTGTGACGACACTGGGTTTAAAGTCCTATCATGCTTTGGTTGGTAAACGAATTGCTGAAATGATTTACTCTTGTAAGGAGAGTGGTAAAACGCCTGGTGAGCGTACCTGTTCGCTGAATAAACCAGAGCACCTGCAGGAGGTGCTTTTTCGAGATGGTGAGTTCTTCTGGAAAGCTGATGGCACTTCGATCGCTGTCGAGTATCGTTCCAATCCGATTGTAGAGCACGGCAGCTTCAAAGGCGCGGTGGTCACTTTTCAGGATATATCGCAACGTAAAGCTCAGGATGCCGAAAAAGCACGTTTGATGCACGATATGGGAGAGCGCATCAAGGAGTTGCAATGTATCTATGCCATCACTTTGGTGTTGAGAAGGCACCAGGAAGTAGAGCCACTACTGCAAGAGGTGGTTAAGCTGTTACCACCCGGCTGGCACTACCCTGAGTTCACGCGAGCAAAGATCACTTTCAACGAGCAAACTTACCGTGATTTGGATTTTACTGAAACCGAATGGTGTCAATCGAGCGACCTGTTGATCGGTGACCAAGTGGTTGGCAGCGTTGAGATCTATTATGTAAAAGCGTTCCCACCTCAGGATGAAGGGCCGTTCCTGATTCAGGAGAGGCGCTTGATCGACAGTATTGCTATTCAGATCAGTGAAGCGATTGAGAGGATTCAAGCGCTGAATAAACTCGAACATATGGCGGTGCATGACGCCTTGACAGGCCTGGCTAACCGGCAGACTCTGACCGATCAAATGGAGAAAGAGGTCTATCGTGCTTCCCGTTATGGCCATCCTTTGGCAGTGCTGATGTTTGATCTGGATCACTTTAAACAGGTCAATGATGAGTATGGGCATCATGCAGGTGATCTCGTACTTAAGCGCTTCGCACACTGTCTGCAGACACAGATAAGAGAGACCGACTTTGCGGTGCGATTTGGCGGTGAAGAGTTTATGGTCGTTCTGCCGGAAACGCCGTTATCTGAGGCGCAGCTGCTGGCAGAGCGGATTCGTTCAGTAATTGCATCGCTGTCAATCGATATTGATGGTGGACAAGCAATCAAAATTACTTGCAGTGTCGGTATTGCCAGCTATCCTGAGCATTCAAACGTCTGGCAGGAGCTGATCGTGTTAGCGGACAAAGCGCTCTATTCTGCCAAAGAGAGCGGGCGCAACTGTACGGTTGCATATACTGCTGAGAATAGATAAATCGTTTCAATGCGAGACCATGACTATTTATTGATTTGAGAAGCGCGATAGCATGCTGCAGCGGTGGCGGAGAAACGGGCTTGTCCTGTTTAAGGTTTTGTTTAGTAAAACGTTTTTTATGCCCTAACAGCCGAGGGTTGATATCTGTTGAGCGCAGCAGATAGAGCGTATGATTTTGCGTTCTCTGTAAATGATCAGGCCTGGTAGATTGTTTTGCACGACTCTGTTTTAACCATTTTTTTAATGGCAATTTCTATATAATAGCCGTAATTGAAAACAGTGGGCTGTATTGCCAAAATGATGTTAGGAGTTTTTTTGTGATTGAAAGTTATGATGATTTGTATGCAACAGTACAGTCTGCCATTGAGAGTTATGCAACAACGGACGGTGCAGTAGAGATTGTTTTTGAAAAAAACGATAACGGCACCTGTGCCATGAAAAACAAACAGACAGGTAAGAAGTTTGTGTTGATGTTCGCCCAGTTTGGTGATGAGTTTAAGGTCGGTTTCGCTTATTACGAGCCGGATGCGTTTGGTGCGGCACCAAACCCGGAGTGGATTGAAGATGTCTTCAACGATGAGTTTGACGAGCGTTTTATCCACACCCTGATTTCAGAGCACCTAGCGGTTGAAGGTACGGATGACAGTGCCTGGAAGTAGCCAGCGTTATTGAGTCTGCAAGTTCAGCAAGCATGGCTGATGTGATTAAAAACCGAGTTTTCATACTCGGTTTTTTTATGTCTAATTTTTTGGCAAGTGTTAGCAGTGTCCAGCGGAGCTAAAGTTCTAGAGGCTCCATCAGATAACAGAGGCAGTCTTGGCGGATGACTTTTTTATCTAGGGTAATCATCGCTGGCATCACCGTTTTATTGAGCGTCAGTTTATCGTTAATGATAGAAAAATAGCTGGTGGTTACATCTATGGAGTCATCATCTAAAGCGGTAATCGGAATAGGGCCAGAACTCGCTTGGACCTGCCCAAATACATGGCCAGGGTGCAGATCAGAGAAGTTGAGTCTATCGAAGTTGGCTTCAAAACAGATGTCGTGTCCAGAGCGGATTATTTGGGCGTCCATGCTTTCAGAGATAGATGGCTCGGCCTTGAAATCGAATTCGGTAGTTTCCGGAACCACCACTCTGGCCACGGTCTGATAGACGGTGACGTCATGTTCGGTTAGCGGTTTTTTGTTGAAGTTCTTTAGATGGAAAATCGTATCGACATAGTCTGCAGCGTGCTCCACACCATGTGGTTCATCCGGTTTGCCGCACTCCAGAGTGATTGCCGGGCATAGCTCAGCCATCGCCATCGACTGTACCCCTTTGGGTGATTCAAAATAGACCACGGTGCGTGAGAATAGGGCGGCCATCTGCAGGAATTCGCTGTCGAGTTTATTGATACAGCCGTAGTGCGGGTTCTTACCGGTGTTGTTATGGATATCAATACTGGCAAAAGGTTGGCTCTGCGCGACGATATCCACCACCTGCTGCATTAGTAGGGTCTCTGGTGACTCTGGAGAATCGCCACCTGGCCAAACCCGATTGTAGTCCGGCTGGTCCGGCAGGCGGCGTACCCCGGCCTTACAAGCCGAGATATTACCGAAAAAGACGATCAGCGAACGCGGCATCGGGTGTTGTTGGTATTTCTTCAGCAGAGACTGAACTGCAAAAAAGCCGGTGGGTTCGTTGGCGTGCAGTAGTACGGAAACGAACAAGGGTTGCTCGTTTTTTCCTTGCAAATTCAGCAGGGTAGGTTGAGGCATGATTTGGTACAACTCGGTAATGTCCTGCAGTTCTAACAGGCCTGGTGGAATCGAGTTGATTTGGTTTAGTTGTAACATTATCAAAGTCCTTAATGTGACCAAGTATGGACAGGCTGGCCTGTCTTCTGTAATTCAAAATAATCTTGTGTGAGCTGCTGCATTGAGCACGCCTTCTGCTGAATGTGTTGTATCTGCCATGTGGCACCGGTTTGCCCACTGTAAACTCGAGCCTCAATGATGGACAGATAGTAGTCGAGTGAGTCTTTGTCTATCTGTAACTGTTGCAGACCCTGTCTGGCAAACGGGATAAAATCAGAAAGTAGAATTTCCTGTGCCATAACCTTGCGCTTGTCCCAATGGAATTTGGCATCCAGGCCGTGTCTTGCCGCACTGTAAAAGTTCTCCTTGGCGTGCTCAAAAGCGAGCGGAATTGCATTCTGTTGCAGGTAGCTGGCGAAATACTGGGTTAAACCGTAGAAGAAGGCGGCATTGGCGATCATGTCCACAGTGGTTGGCCCTGCTGGCATGACTCGATGCTCGATTCGAATGTGTGGCGTGCCGTCGGCATCAAATCCGACCAAAGGCCGGTTCCAGCGCCAGATGACCCCGTTATGCAGGCTTAAATGGGCCAGTTTCTCGATCGGTTGCTCAAGCATCATTGGCAATATCACCGGGTAATACTCAAGGTTCTCGATAAAGCACTGCTCTATGCGCTTGATATAACCGGTGCCGAAGGTGACTCTTTGTGGTGTGCTGTTGCCGAGGTGAACCGACTGTTCAAAAATCGGGATACGGGTTTCATGCCACAAATCGTTACCAAACAGGTAGGGGGAATTACACGATACAGCCGTTACCGCAGCAGAAGCTAGAATGGAGGCATTATAGTAATGGTGAGCTTGGTCAATGGGGGCTTGCAGATGGAGCTGCATGGAGGTGGCAGCGGACTCCAGCATGACCGAGTTGTTCTGCATATGCAGGGATTCATGCCCCTCCAAATCGAACCGTAATGGCGCGCCTTGACGTGCCCGCAGTATCTGTTCGTTCAAGGCGTGATAACGTTTCATGTCCGACATGTTTTCCAGACAGAAGTGTTGGGGGGTTAAGGTCGGCAGAATGCCAGCAAAAATGATTTGGGCATCGAGATCTTCAGCGGTATGCTGTGCACTGTCAAGCAGCTCCTGTATTTCATTATGGAAACGCTCAAAGGCCTGGCTTTGTAGAGCCTGAGGTGTGGTATTGAGTTCAATATTGAACTTAGCCAGCTCGGGGGTGAACAGGGTGTGGTCAACTTGGGCCAGAAACTGCGGGTTGACTGGCGCAGGCTGCATCGCCGAATCGATTAAACAGGCCTCCAGTTCAAAACCAGCCACTGGTGGGTGGTTGGAAAAACGATTGGAAGCCAATAACTGTAATAGATAATCCGTTTCCAGCGCGAGTTGCTGGCGGAATTTGGAAAAGTCGCTTTTGGAAAAATGATCTTGCGAAACCTCTAATCCCATAACTGCCCTTTGTCGTTAATCTGTTGGCGTCTCTGTCTCTAATATAACAAAGTCTGGCGATTAGGTTTTGAGAAATAGGCAGGCCTGATCAATAGAGGTTCGTACTGCAGTTGTTGGAGGTTTTAGCTCTGCACGGCTATTGTTCCATAGGCCTTGGTGAAAGAGTAAGTTTGCCGTTTGCCGCGATAGTCGATTTTACCCAGCGGTGTGAATTAAAAAGGCATGGGTGAAAACCAGATCAATATTCAAGTGGATGCTTGTAAGTTTCGGAGGTGAGTTTTCGTTGCCGATCAAGTTGTTTATCCGTGTACTCAGTTTGAAGTGTGCTGAAATGTAAAGGCCGCTTGAGTATTGAGTGTTTTAAGACTGTCTTGATCCATGTTTTTGTTGATCAGTTCAGCGGAAACCTCCATGAACTGCATCAAGCTTCGGGCATCAAGAGGCTTGCTGAAATAGTATCCCTGAACAATGTCACACCCCAACTCTTTGAGTTTGATGACTGTTTCGGCATATTCAACCCCTTCAGCCACAATTTTGAGTTTAAGACTGTGCGACATGTCACACAGCTTTTCAATTAAACGCTCGGTGCGGTTGTCGGTAAGCAACTTATCAACAAAGGTTTTGTCGATTTTTAGCTCTGAAAATGGCATGTTTTTGATGTTGGCCAATACGGCTGTTCCGGTACCGAAGTCATCAATGGATAGCTGGAAACCTTTAAGGCGCAAGCGAGCCAGAACATCCAGGCCGGTTCTTAGCTGCTGTATGGCGCGGGTCTCGGTAATTTCAATAACAATGTTTTCGGCTTGGAGATGGTTGTTTTGAATGCTGTCAAACAGCATATCTGGCAGGGATAAATCATCCAGATCCAGACCTGAAAGGTTAATGGAAAAGGTTTGGTTGTTATAACTGTTGAAATACTGGTGGATGTCTTCGGTTACATGGCGGATAACCAGCTGCAGCAACGCTTTATTCAAGTTGTGGGTTTCTACGGTCTCAATAAAGCGGTTTGGGTAGATCAACTGCTGTTGCTGATCAACCAGCCGTACCAGACATTCGAAGCCGACAACCTCGTAGTTACTTAAAGAGATCTGCGGTTGGTAGTGTATCTCGATGCGATCCTGATCGAAGGCATCCTGCAACTCTTTTAAAGAGAGTAACGATTCGTATTTAGGTTTAAGCCGGCTTTTGTCAGGAAGAGCCCCCATATCGGAGTACTCTTGGATGGTATTTTGAATCTGTTTAATGCTAAAGGGCTTCATTAACGAGGGCAGCAGGTTCAGA
Organism: uncultured Thiosulfatimonas sp.; assembly: GCA_964574275.1. GTDB lineage: Bacteria > Pseudomonadota > Gammaproteobacteria > Thiomicrospirales > Thiomicrospiraceae > Thiomicrorhabdus. The sequence goes on from CAZNML010000011.1 coordinate 28,380, forward strand.
CGGTGCTCTTCGGCCAGCTGGTTGGCGGTAGCGAGTACAGACTCATCAAAACCACTCATTAACACCAGGGTGCCGCTGTAGCCGCTTTCCGCGATGCCCCGCATTACTTCAATGCCGTCACGGTAGGGCATATTCAGGTCAAGAAAGATCAGATTTATTGTCTGGTGTGTCTGCAACAGATATTCGACCATCTGTGAGTTGGTGGTCGCTAATGCTTTGATAGAGGACAAGTCGGCGACATCACTGATCAGCTCACCGTATGCAGCCTCATCGTCAACCACCAGGATTTCATAGCTTTCAGTCGCCATTGCCGCTACCTCCTAGAGCCTTGCTGACAACTTCAAGCAGTTCCTGACGTTTATAGGGCTTCTTAATAAAGCAGGCGTTAACCTCTGATAGATGATGACTCTTCAAAATATCCTCAGAGAAACCGGAGGAGAGAATAACCGGAATCGGCCATTCATAGGCTCTGATGGTTTCCAGAAGTTCAATGCCGTCCATCTCTCCGGGCATGACAATATCGGAAATCACCAGGTCAAACTGCTGTTCATGCAACAGCGCCATTGCATCCTGACCGCTGTATGCGGTATTGCAGTCTGCGCCTTCGATGGTCAAAAAGTCCTTGGCGACCTCCGCCAAATCCTTTTCGTCGTCGACCACCAGCACTCTTTTGCCTGACAGCAGATCAGTTGCCATCTGTTTGCTTTGAGTTTGATGTTGGGGTTGTGTATGTTGGTTTTCATTTTGAAAAACCGGAAGATAGAGATGAATTGAGGTTCCGGCGTTCTGTTCACTGTAGATACGCATATGGCCTTTGGACTGTTTAACAAAGCCATACACCATAGAGAGGCCGAGACCGGTGCCTTTGCCTTTCTCTTTGGTGGTAAAGAACGGCTCCAGAGCCTTCTCCTGAATCTCTTTGGACATGCCTTCACCAGTATCCGAAACCTCAATGTGTAGATAGTGTCCAGGAGATGGGGAATCGATGATTTTGGAGGTATAGGCTTTATCCAAAACAGTGTCTTCTATCTGAATGATCAGATGGCCGCCTTTAGGCATGGCATCTCGGGCGTTTACCGCAAGATTGATCAGAGCATTGGTTAGTTCAACCGAATCGGTTTTGATTTGCGGCAGATTCGGTTCGGTAATGAACTCAACTTGAATGTGCTCCTTAATGGTTCTTTGTATCATGTTAACCACATCTGCCATGAAGTCGGAGGTGTCGATAATCTCTTCATTGTATTTTTTCTTGCGTGATACCGCGAGCAGCTTTTGAGTAAGATCTGCAGCAAGGTTGGAGGCCTTGACGATTTTTTTAATCCGCTGCTTGGTTTTATCGTCACCTTGATGTTCCAGTTCCAATAGTTCCAGGTTTCCCATCATAATGCCGATGAGGTTGTTGAAATCATGCGCAACGCCGCCAACCAGCTTGCCGATCGCTTCCAACTTTTGGCTCTGCCGCTGTTGCTCCTCTTCCTGAAGCTCTCGAGTGATGTCATCGACCAGAATAATCGCCATTTTTTCATCTTCGACAATCAGCGGCTCGACGGTGATGGTCAGCGCCTGTTTCTCATTTTTGGAGTTGATATAGATATAAGGTTCATCTCTGCTGAATGATGAGTTTTGCGGCTTGGCAAAAAAATCTTGAATTTTGTGTTGTCGTTGCTGGTGAGAGTCTAAAGAGAGAATGGTTTCAATCGACTGATTAAGAATATCTTGCTCATCAATTTCAAAGATTTTCCGTGCTTGAAGGTTTATCGAGTCAATCTTTAGATTTTTATTAATAATGATTAACCCGATCGGCACTAAGCTCAGCAGTTTTTCGATACGTTTTTTGGATTTTTGTAGTTGGTTTTCTTTGTGTTGCAGTCTTTCAAGCACACTGTAGAGGCGGTTGGACATAATGCTGGAGAAGATCAGACCCAGCACCATTAGTGTCATAATCAGATAAATCCAGTAGTTTTGCCACCAGCTTGAACCATGTATTTTTTTTATACTGAGCTGGCCGATAAGATAGAGCGGCATATCCGAGGACTTGCTTGCCAGAGTGATGTATTTGATGGGCGCTGGACACTTCTGAATGGCAGAACACAAGCGGATGACCGAATAGAAATCCCCATTTTGTTCAACTGCACTGACGGTTTGATCGGTTTGGATAGAGTTCCACAGTTCGGGATTGTCGTTTTCCAGGGTCAGGTCTTTCCTGTTGAACATAAATCCCCACTGTTTATTGGGGTTTTGATGGAACAGATAGTAACCATCCTTATTAATAAGATAGAAGTCCTTACTTTCCGAAATTGAACTGGCTTTGATTTTTTGCAGCAATGAGCTGACATTGAAGTTCAAAATCATATAGCCGATTATATTTTTATTGTAATCGGTGATCGGAGTTGAATAGCGAATGGTCGGTTCATAAGGTTCAACAAAGCGCCCATTTTCAATGTTCAAATCCAATGGTGAGCGGTATATTTCTCCGGGGGGAAGATGTTCTGATTCCTTGAAATAATAGCGGTTGGATTTATCTTGAAGTTCATTATCCGTAACTTGGAGAGAGTGGCCTTCTTTGCGGTCGACACGTACAATCTCCTGTCCGTTGATATCGAGTAGTCGTATCTGAGAGTAGACCTCCTTCAATTCGGAAAACTGGATGTACTCCTCATACAGGTGATTACGCTGCGCGGAGGTCTGGCCAAGCAATACCTCTTTGGCTTTTGACTGCTGTGACAGGTAGAGTAGGTCGTTGGTGACACTTAGTAGGTCCTGTTGAATAAGGTGGGCTATCTGTTCACTGAGTTTGACCACCTCTTTTGTGGCACTCTCTTTACGCATCTCTTGATCCATCAGAAACAGAGACAGCATCAGACCCATGATAATGACCACAAATGGCGCATTCAGCTTGAGAGGAGTTTTCATATAGCCACCTCATTGATGGTTGCCGAAAGGGTTGGATTGACCCCTTAATCTAGGGTGGCAACAGAGTTCGCAATATATTGAAAATAAATATAATACCTTAGTTTCTATGTGTAATTATACTTAATCCACAAGAAAAAGTATCTATTAAGACTCTGTTTCAGGCAGGGTTACGTTTTGCTTTCAAGTGGGAAAACACGCTCTTTAGACGTGGTGATACAAGTGGTTTTAATTGTAAAATCTCCTGCAAATACTGGGTGTTACATCTGTTTGTTTTATCTAATTCTAGTATTTTATTAACGCTCGTGAAAAGAGATGAATTGAATGAATTACCAGGCCTGATAAATTCTGTGTATTTATAAACTTCATTTGCAGTTGTTTGTGTTTAGGTTGTGTTTAGGATTTAGTTTCGCTTCTTGAAAAGGCTGTTGTCGATTAAGATAGTGCCCATTGATATTTAACAGAACGGGAGTTTGTGGTGAATTTAACAGCAGCAGTGAAGTCGCGCTATGCGACCAAGAAATTTGATGCATCTAAACGTATCTCGGATGCAGACTTTGAGCAGGTTAAAATGCTTTTACAGTATAGTCCTTCAAGTATTAACTCCCAGCCTTGGCACTTTATTATTGCCGATAGCGATCAAGGTAAACAACGTTTGGCGAAAGCAGCGCAAGGTTCCTACAGTGCTAATCATCCAAAGATACTGGATGCTTCTCATGTTGTGCTATTTTGTGCCAAGACCGAAGTGAGTGACGACTATCTGCATAAAATCACCGAACAGGAAGACAGAGACGGCCGTTTTTCGAATCCGGAAGGCAAAGCGCTGGCGATGAAAGTACGCACCTTTTATAGCGATCTACACCGAAAACAGTGGCACGACGTAGAGTGCTGGACACAGAAACAGGTCTATATGAACTGGGGTACCGTTTTATTGGGGGCAGCGCTGTTAGGGATCGATGCTGTGCCGATTGAGGGGGTTGACCTTGAGGTGTTGAATCAGGAGTTTAAGCTGGCGCAACAGGGGCTGACTGCGGTAGGTTTGGTGGCGCTGGGTTATCGTTCTGAGGATGATCTGAATGCTACACTGCCGAAGTCTCGCCTGCCAGCAGATGAAATTTTCACCTTTCTTTAATCCCTGTTGGGTTTTATATTCTAAAGTTTTAACTCGATAACGTCTTATGCTTACAGATTCTTATTCAAACGATTTAATTGAAAAGGTTGAATCGATCCTGCCCATCATTAAACAGGGGGCAGAGGCCTCCGAGCGCTGTGGCACTTTGCAGCAAAACGTTCTGCAGGCCATTTTACAACAACGCCTGTTTCGTCTGTTTATTCCACAACAGTATCGAGGTGAAGCCTGTGATCTTCCAACAGCCTTAAAAGCCTTTGAATTGGTGGCTTCTGCCGATGGTGCGACCGGTTGGTTGGTAATGATTGGTGCGGGCGGCGGTCTCTTTTCCGGCTTTTTGGAGGAAGCGGCGGCACGCACTATTTTTGAGCCAGAGAATGCGGTGATTGCCGGCTCTGGAACGCCGAGCGGCATTGCCACTACACTGGATAGCGGCTATGCGGTCACTGGGCGTTGGGCCTATGCCAGTGGTTCAAATTATGCCACCTGGTTTACCGCTAACTGCCAAGTCGATGGCAACTCCGATGCCATACGTGCCATAGCGGTGCCGGCGGCACAGGTACAGATCCATAACACTTGGGATGTGTTTGGTATGAAAGCCACCGCCAGCCATGACTTTAGTATTGATGGCGTCAAGGTCGACCAGGCGTATAGCTTCTCTTTGGCTGAAGCACCGCTGGTCGATGAGCCCATCTTTTACTGTTCACTGGAGACTGTGGCCAGCCTGTCTTTTGCCAGCGTGGCGCTTGGCATTGCGCAGCACGCGGTTGATGAGTTTATTGACTTTGCTGAGCATAAGCAGCGCGCAGGCAGTGATTTGCCATTAATGACTTCGTCGGAGGTTCAGCAGCGTTGTCAGCAAGCTCAGCAATGGGTTAGTGATGCTCGAAACCAGCTCTATCTGTTGGCGCAACAGGTCTGGTGTCAGGCTGAAAGAAGGCAGCCGATAGCAGAGCCGTTGAACACAGAGGTCAATCGTACTACTATCGATATAGTACAAAGTTGTGTTAAAGCGGCCGACCTGTTGAAAGCGTCCGCCGGGATGATGGCGGTATTTGCCACGTCTCCTTTTGGTCGAGCATGGCGCGATTTACATACCTTGAGCCAACATTATATTGTGCGGCCAATAGCTTGAATTTATTAAGATAAATAGAAAGCTATTGATTAATATGAATGCATCTTGAAAGATAGAGGCCTGCAAAAGTAATAGTTACTATTTGTATTTTATGGAGGTAAACATTGGCTGATCCATACAATTTACAACGCTTTATTGCAGCACAAGGTCAAACGATAGAGCCGATTATAGATGAGCTGCGACAGGGACGAAAAACCAGCCATTGGATGTGGTATGTGTTTCCACAAATTCAAGGTTTGGGCAAAAGCGAAACTGCAAAGTTTTATGCCATTCAAAGCAGAGAGGAAGCGCAGGCTTATCTGCAGCATCCCATACTGGGGCCGAGACTGCTAATGTGTACCCGTGAAGTTAATGCTCATCATCACCTCAAAGCAAACGCTCTGTTTGGACACCCTGATGAGCTCAAGTTTCGCTCCTGTATGACGCTGTTTCAAACCGTGGCTGCGGATCCAGCGCCTTTCACTCAGGCATTGCAGCAGTTTTTTTCTGGTGAGCCGGATTTACGCACACTCTCAATATTAAAAACACTGTAGTGGCGGCAGGCTGAGCAGTCAATATAGCTGTGTTTACAGAGTTAGGATTGTGATTCAAATTGATCAGGCCTGCTGAATAACAACAGAAGCATGCGTTTTTTAAGCAGATTTTTTCACTCCGTCAATGTTTTAAAGGCAAGAAGATATTCTGAATTAAGTTTTTATTGGTAATTCTACAGATATAAGTAAAAGACCATATGCGGTGCTTCTATTGACTTATAATGGAGCCTGACTTCAATCTATACAGGTTTCGTAGATGTTCAACTATTTAGGATTTCATCGCTACAAACTGTTAACCGTATTTGCTATTCTCGCTATTTTACAGGTGAGTGCATTTTGGGTGATTTAT
>CAZNML010000012.1:0-31095 GCA_964574275.1 uncultured Thiosulfatimonas sp.
GTGCGTATGTGCCCAACATTGCTCTAAAACATTTTTTGATTTATTTAGTCGATAGATATGATTACCCGTTAACGCATAATACAGGCAACAACCCAGTGAATAGACATCACTGGCTGAACTTAAGGAGCCATTCAGCCTCTCAGGAGCGGAATAGCGGTGATTACCATTAATTAACTCTGCTTCAAAAGAGGGGAGAGAGGGAGAGGCTTTGCTAATATCTAATAAATAATAACCTTTTTTGCTCACCAGTATGTTTTCTGGAGAGACCTCAGTGTGTACAAAACCAGCTTCATGTATTTTTTCTAGGCTAGTTATCATACTGGATAGAAACTGTTTGGCTTCAGCATCATTTAACGGGTTATTTTGCGAAACATAGTTTTGTAAATTGGTTTTACCTTTATAATCAAAAAACTGTAGATAATAGAATTGGTCTCTGCGTATTTCATCAAAATGAATAAACTCGGGAAACTGGTTCAGGTAGCTCAATAGATCCTTTTCACGGCGAATCTGATAATGCGGACTAATATTGCGGATAACGCGTAATAATTTCTTCTTGCTTCCTTGATCCGTGTTTTGTTTAACCTTATAGATTGAAGCTAAACGCCCTTTTGAAATCAGTTTCGCAGAAGAGATATCATCCTGACTTTCAATAACACTTATTAATTCATCGCGCATAAAATTAGTATCCAACCCCATTAACCAATAAAAAAGCCGACTATAAAGCCGGCTTTTCCTTTTATAGATAACATATATTCTATATAAAATACGTAATTTTTGACAACCTTTAATTATCTAAATCAAAATCACCAACAATATGGTCACCATCATCATTTTGACCTAGATACACTTTCCAGCTATCACTCACCACTCCTGCAATATAAACATTGGTAGTCTCGCCACCTGCCGCATCACCGTTAGAGTCGACAATTAGCAGTGAAGAATCCATTTCACCATCACCATTCGTATCTAGGTGAGCTAATTTTAGATACTGATCAACATTATCTTCAGTCACTTTTGATGAATCAATAATATCACTTAAATCTAGGTAATCATCCTCATTATCAAGATTGTAAATAACAGTATCTTCACCCATTACTTCAACTTTTAATGTTTCAACTTCTAGCAAAGCTTCATCGCCATACAATTCATGCACATTTTTACCATAAACAAATCCTGTTAAAGTCACTGTGGCTGGATCATAAGCATCGACTGAATCCACAGCTTGATAATCAAAGCTGTCTTCAACACCCATATTCGTCACTTCAACACTTTGCAGAGTGATATTAGAGTTTTTGTCCGCCTGAGTAAAGACACGAATTTCATCATAACCGCCCTCTACTGTAACAGGTGCTTCAAATATACCTGAATTGTTGTAAGTATCATTAAAGGACTCTTCTAATACAACTTTACCGCCTTTCAAGGCAATAATATTGATCTGTGCATCAGCTTTATGAGTGTCCTGATAGTTACCATAAACACTACCAAAAGAGACGACTGAACTAATTACATCACCTGGGAATTCAATCGAAATATACTCTTTTGCTGATGAATTTAACTCTTTATCCTTGCCAATACCTAGACCAGTCTCTTTATTTGCACCATCATAATATAAGTTTGCGGCCGTAAGAGTGCTGCTCGCGTCCGGAGAGTTTCCTGTAAAGGTACCACCTGAAACAACTAAACCTTGCTCCGTCGTAAACGTCGAAACAGTATCGTCAGCATAGCCTTCATCTTTAAAGTCTTTAGTAGCATCGAAGAGATACATAGACACTAAGTCAGGGTCAATCTCATAACGAATAGTTGTTGGATCTGCTACCTGGTCTCCGATACTTAACTGTTCTGTCCCAACATAAAGGTAACCATACTCTGGCAGAGAGGTAACTTTTACATCTGTCACCAAACCATCTTCAATATCAGAGGTGTAGTCAGCTAAACTGAACTCAACTGTATTTGTATCAGAACCAAAAGTCGCATCTTCAGCGGTTGGAGAATCATTGGTACCATTGATAGTAATGACCACCTCTTCTACTGCCTCTGCACCGAACTCATCTCTCACAGTTACGGTGAAAGATTCTGTTCTCTGCTCACCTTCGGCTAGCGTATTAGCCGCTTCATTGTCTAAAGTGTAAGTCCACTCACCCGTGTTCTCATCGATACTGAAGGCGCCATATGGGCTATCTGCATTACCAGAAAAACTTAAAGTCGCACCACTGTCAACATCATTGGCAACCATCGTCCCGGTTACAACTGGAGTACCCAATACCACCGTTCCATCGTCCAAGTTACCAGCTTCAACCACCTCACCCTGGCTACCTAAAATGGTTGGAACACTGTTCGTACCTGTAATAGTAATCACAACCGCTTCCGTGTCTGTTCCACCGTGACTATCATCAACCGTTACGTCATAGCTGAACTGAATAGTTTGTCCTTCTGCTAAAAACTGTACCTCGCTATTAGCAACAGAATACTGCCAGCTGTCTAAATCAGCCGTAAAGTCAGCAGTAATCGCATCAATCTGCGCAGGCGTCAGATCTCCTCCACTCCATACCGCATCATTGTTGTAGCTGGCAGACATGGTATGAGTATCAATTAAATCAACATCACTAAATGAAAGCTCACCGTTGTCCGTTAAGATGACTGCACCCTCTTCCTCTGTTGCTCTAACAGAGACATCATCGCCAGCGTCTTCTGAAGTTTCAGTAGCGACCGTTTCAGTAATTGAACCAGAGGTATCTGCAACCAGAATTGGAGCATCATTGGTACCGATTACTGTTACTGTTAAGGTGGATTCTGTCTGCGCACCATCACCGTCAGTTAAAACGATCGGCAATACATACTCTTCTGTTTGATCCACTGCTAGATAGTCATAACTGTTAGCATCAAGAGTGTAGCTACCATCTGCATTCAGAGAGAACCCTTCCGGAATAGCCGTACCTTCGGCAAAATTGACGGTTACTGTCTCATTGCTTTCGTCCGTAAAATCAATCTGACCTTGTACGATGGTATCTTCATACACAGTTGCCACTTCAGGCGTTACCTCTGGAGCGACATTTCCCGCTTGCTCTTCCTGTGCAGCACTTGATACGCTCGCAGTGTTTGTTTCATACCCGCTGGTTACTTCACCTTCTGCACCGATACGATCAACCGTGTTTGTAGCACCCGCGTTGGCTGAACCACCAGCTCCAGCGTCTCCAGCAGCGGGACCAGCAGCAGTCTCACCAAGACCTTCGAAGTTACCTTCTAATACAGCTTGCTGCAGACCAGCAACATCCACCGTCGCTTCGGTTACTGGGTCTGTCATACCAGTCGCACCAACCACATCTTCGTCCAATGCCATCTGCGTATCACGGCCCAGCGTCAATAGGTCACCATTCTCTAAACTAATGGTCACATTACCGTTAACTGAGGTGATAATAACATCACCTAGCTGAATCTCATCCCCCTGTTTAAGGACTCTGACTTCACCTGTAATAGGATCTTTAGCTTGCACCATTCCAGTGATCGCTGTAACTTTTCCGGCTGTGATTGACATATGATTTCTCCAATAAAAACTTTAGTCGTAACTCTATGCTCAAATATTACAATCAGTTGATAAAAATACCTATTGTACTTTAGGACAGTTTTATCTTTTTTTCAAAGCTTGAGGTTTAATAAACAATTTTACTTAATATTAAATCAGCTGTGGCCTGAGAAAAAGTGCAATCTCAGCAGTTCCTTAAAAAAACAGGCCTAACATCCATACTTACCATAAACAGTAGTCCTCATATAGAGAGGTTATACTAAGAATAGAGTGTGAAAATTTCCATTCAGCTGTTTATTTGCAATCACTTTAAACAGGCCTGGTTAAGTTCAATCAACTAATTTTAGCTTCATATTCCACATTACATGTTTTGAAACCCGCTACAAAAAAGCCGGCTTAATAGCCGGCTTTCTCCTTTAATTTAACTATAGTTGTTGCAGTTAGTTAATCATCTAGGTCAAAATCACCTTTGGTATCGTTATCTGCATCGATTTTCCATTCATCATCAACAACGCCGTCAATAATCACTGTGGTCACGTCACCACCAGGTCGGTCACCATTCTGATCAATAGTCATTATTGTCGAATCAGCATCTCCATCTCCATCCTCATCGACATAACCCAGTTTGACATACTGATCGATATTGCCCGGTCTGACCGTACTATCGACCACATCGGAAATATCAATCTCATCGCCCGGTTCAAAGCCCTGAATCAAAGTGGTTTCACCGGCATTATCAATGTCAAAGGAGTCATTCACCTGATCTTCACCAATCAAGATATTATCAATGGCAGGCTCATCGGTTGAGGCAAGCAAGGTTACCGTTGCTACCTCGGACACCGCATCTTCCACATCAAGTGCTTGGTACTGGAAGCTATCCTCAATATCGATATTATCAATTTCAATTCCTTGCAGCACGATATTTGAATCCCAGCACTTATTTGACTCAATAAAGATACGTACCTCATCAAAACCGTCTTCCACCATCAGTGGTGCCTGGAAAAGCCCGCTATAGTTGTGCATATCATTGAAGCTCTCGTGGGTCACCACCTCGCCATCATTCAATGCCACAATATTGATCTGAGCATCCGGTCTCCAGTTGCTTGATGAGTCTTGATAGTGGCTCCAGATACTGCCTAACAGAATAGTGGCACTGGTCGCTTCGGTCGGCAATAGCACCGACATATACTCGCCACCTCTATTGGCGGTAATCTCTTGCTCATACCACGGGCCAAGCCCCAACCCTTCTTCATGCCAGGCACTGTCATACCAGAGGTTCTGCGGAGTGGCACTACTGTTGTCTCCAAAAGCATCGCCTTTAAACCCGGCAATGGTGAAGCCAGAGTCGGTGGTATAAGTCGGAGAGCTACCTTCGCTAAAGTCCTGCTGATGGTAGACATCGGTAGTGGCATTAAAACCAAGTTCAACCGGGTCCACCTCATAACGGATTGTTGTTGGGTCATCAACAATATCGCCAACTCCCAGTTTTACCGTGCCGTCATAGAGCGAACCGTGCTCAGGGGTTGTGACAATTTCCACACGGGTAACCCAGTCATCGCCTTGGCCCGGTGAGCCATCGCCGACTTCACCGTCACGATCGTCCTCAATATCTGAAGTATTTTTCGCCAGATTGAACTCAAGCACATTTGAGTCCGTTTCAAAGGCCGCATTGGTCGCAATCGGACGGTCATTGGTACCATGAATGGTAATTTCAACTTGCGCCTCATCCCACGCACCCTGCTCATCTGTAACTCTAACGGTAAAGGTCTCGGTTTCCGTCTCGCCTTCCGCCAAGGTGTCGGCCGCTTGATTATCCAGTGTGTATTTCCATTCACCGGTAGTGGTATCGATAATTTCAAATTTACCGTATGGACTGTCCTCTCCGCCACTAAAGGTCAATTGCGCATTGGCATCTGCATCGTCCGCACTCATGAAGCCGGTTGCAACGGCAACGCCTGTTACCACAGTACCATCATCTTCATGACCTGCTTCAACCACTCTAGCCTGCTCGCCATCAATGGTTGGCACATCATTGGTTCCTCTAATGGTCATGACAACAGTCTCTGTATCAGTGCCGCCTTTATGATCATCAACCGTCACGTTATAACTAAAGGTTACTGTTTCACCTGCACCCAGAAACTGGACATCACTATTGTCCACTGAGTAATCCCAGCTATCCAGGTCAACAGTAAAGTCTGATGTCAAAGCGGATATCTGAGTTGGTGTCAGAGTACCGCCACTCCATACTGCATCGTTGTTATAACTGCAATACATAGTGTGCGTATCGATCAAATCGACATCGGTAAAAGAGAGGTCGCCGCTATCGGTTAAGAAGTAAGCACCTGGCCCACCTTCACCTTCGCCCTCACCTACAAGTGGCTCACGGCGCACAACGTCTTCACCATTGTCTTCACCAGGGAAGTAATCTTCAGTCACCCCACCCGATGTATCCGCAGTCAAGATTGGCGCATCATTGGTTCCCTCAATGGTAATGGTGACAGTATGCGTATCCATACCGCCATGCCCATCATGCACGGTAATTCTATAATCCTGTGTTAATGTTTGACCGGCTCCGAGATAATCAAGATCCGCATCTGGCACTTCAAACAGCCAGGTGATCTGACCCGCTCCATCTCCAGTTGAAACATCGCTAATCGAAGCGCTTAAAGTACCTAAATACTCTTTTCCTAAAGAGGCAACCGAAACAATATGGCTGTCCGTTAAGTCTAGATCGGTAAAATCAATCGCCATGGTGGCTGTTAGAGTCTCGATAAGCTCATTTGGCGCATTATCAACGATCTCTTTCACAAAACCTGATGACACTTCAGAGGTAATATCTGGAATGTCATTCGTTCCATTAATGGTCATCACGACTGTAGCGGTATCGGTTCCACCGTTATTGTCGGCAACCGTCACATCATAACTGAAGGTGACCGTTTCACCTGCACCCAGGAACTGGACATCATTGTTGTTAACCGAGTAGTCCCAGCTATCCATGTCAACGGTAAAGTCCGAAGTTAGAGCGGCTATCTGAGTTGGCGTCAGGGTACCGCCACTCCACACCGCGTCATTGTTGTAACTGGCAGACATAGTGTGCGTATCGATTAAATCCACATCGGTAAAAGAGAGTTCGCCACTATCGGTTAAGAAATAGGCTTCACCTTCTCCCTCTCCTTCACCTTCTCCTATGCCTTCACCTTCGCCTACTAATGGCCCGCGGAATACAAAGTCCTCACCATTGTCTTCACCAGGGAAGTAATCTTCACCGTTGTCCTCACCGTTGTCCTCACCAAAAATGTCATCTTCGGTCACTGAACCTGAAGTATCCGCGGTCAGGATTGGCGCATCATTGGTCCCCTCAATGGTAATGGTGACGGTATGCACATCAGTAGCCCCATGCTCATCCTCAACCGTAATATCGTAGGCCTGCTCTAAGGTCTGTCCCGCGGCCAGATAATCCACATCCGCGTCGTTGATTTCAAACGTCCAGGTAATCTCGCCAGTACCATCTCCAGTTGACGCATCGGTTATGCTGGCAGTCAAGCCGCCTAAGTACTCAGGACCTTGCGCTGTCACGGATACGACATGGCTATCATTGATATCCACATCGGTAAATTCAATTGCCATGCTATCTGACAAGACGGACGTGTTCTCGCCCTCAGCATTATCAACAATCTCTTTAACAAAACCAGTTGAGACTTCAGCGGTAATATCAGGAATATCATTCGTACCGGTAATAGTCATGACAACCTGGGCGGTATCGGTCCCACCGTGACTGTCATCAACGGTGACGTCGTAACTGAATTGAATTGTCTCTCCCTCAGCTAAGAACTGTACCTCACCACTTGGAACCGAATAATCCCAGCTATCTAAATCCGCCGTAAAGCCTGAAGTAATCGCATCAATCTGCGCAGGGGTCAGGTCACCACCACTCCAAACCGCATCATTGTTAAAGCTGGCAGACATGGTATGCGTATCAATCAGATCAAGATCACTAAATGAAAGCTCACCACTATCCGTTAACGTTGGTGTGTCAGCTTCAACCACTGCCCCCGTCTGTTCCGCCACCAAAATAGGTATATCATTGGTACCAATGACCGTCACCGTTAGAGTAGACTCTGTCTGGGCACCATCCCCATCCGTTAATACGATTGGCAACACATACTGCTCAGTTTGATCAACGGCCAGATAGTCGTAACTATTGGCATCAAGGGTATAACTACCATCCGGATTCAAAGTAAACCCTTCTGGAATCTCTACGCCGTCGACAAATTCAACTGTCACTGTTTCAGGGTTCTCATCGATAAAGTCAATCTGACCTTCGACAATCGTATCTTCATAGACAATCGCAACTTCTGGCTCAACGTCTGGTGCCACATTTCCACCTGGACCTCCCGGCGCTGCAGCCGCAAGCCCTGCTGTACTGGTATCATAACCACTGGTTACCTCACCCTCAGCACCAATACGTTCAACTGTATTCAGTGCCCCGGCATTGGCAGAACCATCAGCGCCCGCTTCACCGGCACCTGGACCCGCTGCTGTCTCATCAAGACCCTCAATATCGCCCTCTAATACGGCTCGCTGTAAAGCTTCAACATCAACTGCCGGTTCTTCCGCAGCTGTATCGGCCATAGCTTCAGCGCCAAGTACACTCTCATCTAGAGCGATCTGACTATCACGACCCAGGGTCAAGAGCTCTCCACTCTGTAACGTAATGGAGATATTGCCATTTATTGAAGTCACGATGACGTCACCTACCTGCACTTCATCTCCTACTTTGAGAACCCTCATTTCGCCTGTGGTCGGGTTTTGGGCTTGTACCATACCTGTGACTGATGTCACTGTTCCAGCTAAGATAGACATACTATTTCTCCAATAAACACAAAGGTTTGCTACTCTTCAATTTGATATTACAAATTACCAAACAAAATACCTATTGTCCTTTAGGACAATTCTATTGGTAATAAAATCAATTAACGAATTACGACTTTTACTTATGTAAATCTAAATTTAACAAAATATCAAAACAAAGTGTTAACATTTAAGATAAAGAGTTTTAATAACTTACCAAGGCGTTGATAATGATAGGAATATATTATGAATACCATTAATCCGGCGCTGTCAGCCAGCTCGGCCACAGCACAAACACAAACCGGCTCACTCGCACAAGATGAGCAGCGACGCTTGAGCACACAAACAAGCAGCAGCCAGTCCAACGCGGGCAACACAACCGTCACCCTTTCCGATCAAGCACAAAAACTAAGCCAAGCTGAATTAAACCTGCAAACCAGCCAATCTATCCAGGATACGGAATCCGCTGACAACCGCACCACAGAGAGAAATCAGTCAAACAGTGAACTTACCACCGCTGCCAGCGTGCAAGCTCAAAATCAATATACTGATGCAGCCAACACGCTATTTGAACCTAAATAACTCCCCCCCCCCAAGTTCCAATCAAATTCAAAGATTGAAAGCGACTTTAACAGTCGCTTTTTTTATTGCCTAAATTAAAACTGAACAGGCCTGCTCACTTTCAAAATACGCTCTCTTTTCAAGCAAAAAACAGCAAAAGATAATATTAGAAAAAAACGAAATAACCTATATAAATAAAGGTTATAAAAAATTGAAATATCATGAAAATATTATATTAGAATATAATAATTTTCTAATATAATCAATGACTTATATAACCATAAGTGTTTTTATTTTCCTTATATTTATAAAACTTATTCCCTATAAATTTCTTTAGTTATCTTTCCTGCATCTCTTCGTTTATTGTGTGAAAACATAATAAAAAATACTATCTAAGCGGAGCCTGTTCCAACATGCAAAATCGACAACGAAGACGAATTTCATTTTTAACTGCTATTTTCATATTTTCAGCCGGCTTTACTCACTCAAGTGTGGCCGTTGCTGAAGATATCAAAGTCGAAACGGTTCAGTCAGTTGTTTATGATCGCCATGTAAGCCTGGGGGGAACGGTCATCCCCTTTAAAGAGGTCACGATTACCGCACAACACCCAGGTCAAATTAACTATGTTGCCGGTATCGAAGGGGACGCTTTCAATGCTGGAACCCTATTGGTCTCCACCGATGACGACTCTTTGCGTGCACAACGCAAGGCGGCAATGGCGCAATGGAGTCAGGCCTCCTACGCTTATCAAAATGCCATCTCACAATACAATCGTGAACTATGGAGCCCAAGCTCTGAAAAAGGCATGCCGGGCATGGCACTGCCGAACCTGATGGACCAGATGTTTACCAAACAGATGTCGGATTCCATGGGATATGGCGATTCCGATGTCGAAAAACGTGCTGATTTGACCAATGCCATGTCACGAGTCAAAGAGGCTCAAGCGATGATGGAAGCCGCTAAAGCGCAAATCGACGAAATTGATGTGCGCCTGTATGACACTAAGTCAGTTGCGCCATTTAACGGTGTCATTGTTGAAAAAATGGTTGAAGCCGGTGACTCTGTGCAGCCTGGACAGCCGCTATTGAAGTTTGCCAAAAGCAACCATTTGAGTATTGAGCTGAATGTGCCGGTTAACTTAATGCACGGCATTAAGAAGGGCCAGATTCTGCAAGCAAGAATTGCCAACCGCACCGCGATTAACGTACGTGTTGCTCAGGTATTTCCTGTCGCCAATGGTCAGCAGCACACCGTTAAAATCAAACTCGACCTGCCTTTAGGTGCGCCGGCTGCACCGGGCATGTATGCCGAAGTCTCGGTCTCCAATGCACAATCACAGAACCAGGCATTTCCAACCATCCCTGAGTCCGCCATTGTTAAGCGCGGCAGCATGCCGAGCGTATTTGTATATGATCCGAATACCTCTCTGGTCAATATGAAAATTATTCGTACCGCCAAAGCATCCAAAAACGGTTACCTGACGGTGCTTTCTGGCCTGCAGGAAAATGAGCAGTATATTGCCAATCCTCCATCCAGAATCACATCAGGCCTGTTGCTTCGCAACGGCCAGCTAGTCCCTGCTAAAAAATCAGATAACAACGACTAAGGGATCAGCATGCAAGACAATAACCAAACTCAGAATATGCCTGCGCCGGAAGAAAAGCATGATATGGCTGGCGGAATCGCCCGCAGCTATATCAACTCACCAATTACTCCCCTTTTCCTGATAGCGAGTTTCTTAATTGGTGTTTTTGGTGTCATCTTTACACCAAGACAGGAAGATCCTCAAATCTCCGTGCCTATGGCGGATATCTTTGTGCAATACCCTGGCGCGTCTGCTGAACAGGTTGAGGCCTTAGTCTCTGAACCGCTAGAGCGTCTGTTAAAAGAGATCAAAGGGGTTAAGCACGTCTATTCAGCTTCTACCCGAGGTCAGTCACTGATCACCGTCCAATACAAGGTCGGTGAAAACATGGAAGACTCTTTGGTTAATCTCTATAACAAGCTGACCTCAAATGCCGATGTTACCCCTCCTGGTGTTGCTCACCCCCTAATCAAACCCAAAGGGGCGGATGATGTTCCAATGATCACATTCACCCTGTCTTCAGATGTGCTTGATTCCAGCCAATTGAGACTTTTAGGGTTAGATACCTTGCAATCGCTTGGTGAGATTGAAGGTGCCTCTCAGGGTTACGTTATAGGCGGAGAGCCAAGAGAGGTCAAAATTAAAGTCTCTCCAGAAAAACTGGCCGGCTATAACATCTCTCTTACACAAATTGGTCAAGCAATTCATGCCGCTAATAGCGAGCTGCAAACCGGTAATATGGAGGCCTGGCAACAATCGTATAAAGTTTATACTGGTGATTTTCTGCGCAGTGTAGAAGATATTGAAAATCTGATTGTCGGTATTCAGGACAATGCACCGGTCTATGTGCGTGATATCGCCACAGTAACGGAAGGCGATCAGGACGTCACCAAAATTGTCAACTTTTACACCGGTCCGGCCTATCAGGGCGATGCTCCCTCTATCGATGGCCGCACCGCGATCACCATTGCATTGGCAAAACAGTCAGGTATGAATGGCGTATCGGTTGCCGAGGATGCTATTGAACGCATCGAAACCTTAAAAGGCGTGTTAATACCGGATAATGTTGATATCAGCATCAGCCGTAACTACGGTGAATCTGCCAATAACAAAGTAAACAACCTGATCTTTAAGCTGTTTATTGCTACCGGTTCGGTGACCATTTTAGTCTGGTTCTTCCTTGGCTGGCGTGCAGCAGTCGTGGTCTCCATTGTTATCCCGTCGGTCATACTTTCAACTGTGTTTATGGCATGGTTACTCAACTTCACCATTGACCGAGTCAGCCTGTTTGCACTGATCTTCTCAATCGGGATCTTAGTGGACGATGCGGTGGTCGTGCTCGAAAACATCTACCGACGCTGGTTAATGTCTGAAAGTACCGACACAGAGACCTCTGTCGATGCGGTCTCCGAAGTAGGTAACCCAACGATTATCGCCACTTTTGCAGTAATCGCCGCCTTAATGCCGATGGCTTTTGTCAGCGGCATGATGGGGCCTTATATGGCTCCAATTCCAGCTCTTGGCTCGGTAGCCATGGTGGTCTCGCTATTCGCTGCTTTTGCCTTTACCCCTTGGCTGGCCATGCGCATTAAACCCAGTATGGAGACCTTAGCTAAAGCGGAGAAGAAAGAGCATGAGCAGAGTGAAAAAATGGAGACCTTTTTCCGCTCTCTATTGGGTAGCCTGCTGATCGGTAAAGTGAAAGGCTGGAGTTTCCTGATGGCAATCATTGTCGCCTTTGCCGTCTCTATTTTCTTAATCTATAAAACCTGGGTTCCGGTTAAGTTACTGCCGTTTGACAATAAACCGGATCTGAGTGTCGTCATTAACTTTCCAGAAGGCACCGCCCTTCCGGTCACCGCAAACTTGACCCACAAACTGGTTAAGTCGCTACAAACCGTTGACGAAGTCAGCACCATGGAAACCTACGTCGGTACTGCAGCACCTTATGACTTTAACGGTTTAGTGCGCCACTACTACCTGCGTCAGCAGCCATGGGAAGCGGACATTCAGATTCACTTAGTCGACAAGGCGCATCGTGATCGTTCCAGTCATCAAATTGCAGAAGCACTGCGAGATCAGTTGGCAGAAGTGGTCGGCAACAGCTCAGCCAATATTCAAATTGTTGAAATGCCACCTGGACCGCCTGTATTACAAGCCATTGTCGCTGAAGTTTATGGCCCGGATGCCGAGACTCGTATCGAAACCGCTAAGGCACTTACCCGAGTCTTCTCTACCGCAACCAATGTAGCGGATGTTGATAACCTGATGACCGCTCCACATGACTCTTGGCGCTTTGTAATCGACAAGCAGAAGGCGTTAGAGAGTGGGATTAGTGTAACCACCATCAACAAAACCTTAGAGATGTCGATGGGAGGCTACAAACTGGGTGATGTTAAACAGGGCTTTATGCGTGAAGCAACCTTAATCACTTTAGAAGTTCCGCTAGAGATGCGTGCCGAATTTGCTCGCATGGGTTCAATCCCGGTCGCAACCAATACCGGCTCAACCGTACCTCTATCTGAATTAGGTCGTTTCGTTATTGAACGTGAACAAAGTGTCATCTTCCATAAGGATTTAAAACCTGTTGAATATGTCACCGGTAACGGTATTGGCGAGCTTGGCGCACCGATTTACGGCATGATCGAGATCCAAGACCTGATTGATGAAAACCCTGATATGAAAGGCTTGCAAGGAAACTTTGTTGATCGCCCTGAAGGCTTAACAGAGCCTGGCTTTATGTGGGCCGGGGAGTGGACCGTGACCTATGAAACCTTCCGTGACATGGGGTTAGCGTTTGGCGTCGCCTTAATCATTATCTACATGCTGGTTGTTTGGGAGTTCAAAAACTTCATTATTCCACTGATCGTTATGGCACCGATTCCTTTGACATTAATCGGCATCATTCCTGGTCACTGGATTATGGGCGCTGAATTTACCGCGACCTCCATGATCGGCTTTATCGCCTTAGCCGGGATCATAGTTCGAAACTCAATCCTGCTGGTCGATTTCTCTCGCCAAGAGATCAATAACGGCCTGCCGATTACCGAAGCGGTTATTCAATCTTGTAAAGCACGTACCCGCCCAATCATTATTACAGCGGTTGCACTGGTTCTTGGTTCGAGTGTGATTCTGTTTGACCCTATCTTCCAGGGGATGGCGATCTCGTTAATGTTTGGGGTCGTCGTTGCCACTATTCTGACGCTAGTGGTGATTCCACTAGGTTGTGTAAGTGCACGCGCAGCCTTCTGCCCAGGTGGAACGGACAGCACAGGACAACCAATGCCGGACTGCAAGATCGAACCAGAAGAGCAGGCTGAAACCAGCCCAATGAGAAAAACGGTCACCTCAATCAAAACCATGATTGATCCTTACTTCTCCATCGAGAAAAAGATCAAACTGGATGAGGAGTATAAACCGGTTGAAAACACAGACCAGGCAGAAAAAAAGCAGACGGAAGCTGAAGTAGAAACCTCTAAGCAGGAGGTAACCACCCAGCCAGAGACTCCAACAGAATCGACTGCCCCAACCGCAAAAACAGCGGCTAAACAACCTGAAGAAGCTGAAAAAAAACCAGCTCCAGCTAGAAAAAGAGCGCCAAAGCGCCGTCCTGCTGCGAAGAAAGCCGCTCAGCCAAAAACGGAAAAGAGTGTCGATTCTACAGAAACATCAGAGGAAAAAAAGGCGACAACCAAGACAACTAAAACAACGGCCCGCAAGCCGGTTGCTCGCAGAAAAAGAGGCATTAAATTAAAGGATGAAAACAATGAACAATAATAACTGGCTCAAAGGCCTGTTCATCACCGCTCTATTGGGCTCACAGATGAGTGTTGCGCAAGCAGAAGTCTGGCCTCAAGGTGAAACCGCTTATCAGCCAAGCACCAAGTCACCGCAGTGGATAGAGAACAATACTGCCATGCCAGCACCGCGTGCCATGCCACAGTATGCCCCACAACCTGGATATTATGGACAACCGGCTCCCTATGCCATGCCTAGACAGCCAATGTCTATGCCTTATGCCGGTCCAATGAGTGGGTATCCGGCGATGCCAAGATACCCGTATAACCAAGGCAATGCTCAACCATTCAACTGGTCAAATGTCCCCACTATGCCAAGTGCGCCCAATATGATGGGTGCACCGGGCTGGGGCAACTGGCCAAATATGAATATGCCGAACATGAACATGTCGCCAACTATGCCGTCGATGCCAAATATGAATAATTTTCCATCGCCGACCATGCCAAGCATGGACATGCCGAGTCCAAGCTTCAATATGCCGACTATGAACATGCCGAGCATGCCTATGTTTAACTAATTTTGTATTTGGGTTCTGCAAAACCCAAAAACAAGATCGTTTTAGTGGTCGGTTACAAGGCCACTAAAACACTCGCTAAAACTAACAAAACGGATACTTTGGTGTACTCGACCCGTTTTGCAAATTTAGAGTGCGCATATACTATCAAAGGAGAATACTGATGAGTATTAAAAAGATCGCTTTAGCTTCAATTATTTCTGCTGCAATGTTCGGAGCACAATCTGCTTCGGCTGACTGGTTCGATGGACCATGGGGTGGAAATAACAGTGGATACGGTAACCAGTATGGACAAGGACAGGGTTATGGTAATCACTATGGACAAGGACAAGGTCAACACCAAGGATCCGGTGATGCGCAAGGTCAAGGACAAGGTAAAGGTAAGGCAAAAGGCTCTTTCAATATGGGCTTCGATGCCGACACTGAAATGTCTGGTAAAGCAGATGGTCGTGGTAAAGGCAACCAGAACTACCAAGGTCAAGGTTACAACCAGTACCAGGGCCAGGGTTATGGACAAGGTTACGGCGATGGTCGCGGCTATGGCCACAACCAGGGTTGGGGTGCACCTTACGGTGGACAGCCTTATTACTACATGCCTCCTCAAGGTCAAGCTCCTATGGCGCCACCTCCAGGATATGCACCATACCCAATGCCGGCTCCAGCTCCAGCACCTGCTCCACAAGCTGCTCCACAAGCAGCTAAGTAAGCAGATGATATAAGTCACTTTGGTAGTGTGGCCTCTGTATTCAGAGGCTACTCAGCCGGGTGCTCTTATTTCAGGAGAATCTATGATTACCGTAATTGGCAATATGAAGGGAGGCACTGGAAAAAGTACCGTTACTTTCAATCTGGCTGTCTGGTTAGCACACCAAAACAGAACGTTAAGACTGTTTGATCTCGATCCACAACAGACCTTAGCTGATGTTGTTGAAGTCAGACAAGAGGAAGGGTATGAACCTTCTTTGCCCCCTACTGAACACCATCATCAATTGAAAAACGTTTTAAAAGACAAGAGAACAGATGAGATTCTGATCGATGTCAGCATGAGTAATGAGGTGGCTTTAAAAGAGGCACTGAAAATCAGTGACCGAATTGTCATCCCGGTCGCACCAAGCCAGGCCGATATCTGGTCTACTCAACGTTTTATCAAATTGATTAAAGAGACCTGCACTCATAAGCCAGACGTTTTGGCGATTATCAACCGTGCAGATACCCATCCACTGGTAGTGGAAACCCAAGAGTCTGAAGAGGCGCTTGATTTCTTACCCGGTATTACCCGCTTAAAAACGCGTTTACACAACCGAACCGCTTATCGCCGCTCTTTCAGTGAAGGTTTAGGAGTGTTCGAACTGAATCCAAGCGGTAAGGCCAGTAAAGAGATACTGAAGCTGACCAAAAAGCTTTATAAAAAATAGAGTTTGGCAATCAGGCCAACAAATCAAACTGCAAAGCAGTTAACAAATTTCATTTATTGAAACGCGCTAGCTTTCAATAAATACCAACTTAAACAGGAGTTTCCTATGGCACTTATTAGGACTTTTTTAAATAACGGTTTTTTCATACTGGTATTAATCGTTGCCGTCACGCTTTTTTTAGCATACTCAGACAGTGTGAAACGTGACCATGGACTCCTGGATAGTGACAGCCATCAGCTTGATGCAGATTCTAACGCCAATATGGCAGAGACAGAGGTAGCATCGGCAACGATTATTGACAATGCCATGGCAGAAACAGTGCCAACAGATAATACGGCTACAGTTGTTGCTGTCGCGGAAGAAGAGGCCTCTGTATCTGTCGAAGCTGAGACCGCAAATACCGCTGAAAAAGCCATTGAGGCAACCCCAGCAGAGGAAAATTCACCACAAACTGTGGTAGAAACCACTGAGACAACTGCCGCAGACAGTAACAAAACAGTGCCTTCAACAGCCATTGAAAAAGCAGAAGCTGTCGTTAAAACGGTGGTGGATGCCTTAACCCCAGAGGCGGGACCTGAAGTCGTACAAACTGACACTGCTGACTCCGCTGCAGACACCGTTGCCAAGGCGCAAAACCCTTCCGCTACCCAAGCCAGTCATCCGCAGTCGGATTTTGTCTTCCCGGTCTATGATGAAGCCAATCTGGAAGCGATTCTGAGTGACGACTCTTTAACGGAAGGGGTTCCTGAATTTGACACCACTGAAGAGGCTTATAATGCTGCACGTCAGGCTTTTTATGATAAAGACTACCTGACAGCAGAAAAGATCTACTTCAGCATGCTGCTGAAAAAACCGTCGGCCAATGTGGCTGGCGAACTGGGTAATGTCCTGTTTATTGACAATAAAAAAGATTGGGCCAACCGCGCTTGGCTTGAATCCGCCAAGTTATTAATTCAAGAAAACCGCGTTAAAGATGCCTATATTTTAGCCAACCGACTGCACCCGGTTGCACCGCAAACCGCACGAAAAATTGGCTACCACCTGGCTAAAATGATGGCGGCAAAACACAATCAAAACAGAGCAGCACAGCACCCTCAACCAAGCGCATATCCAGCACCGGCTTACAAACCGATGCCGTCAATGCCTAAAACTGAGTTTAAACCACAGGCAATGCCACCGATGCAGCCGATGAAAATGGATCCGCGCATGGTGGAGATGCAGAAAGTTCAGCAGGAGCGTCATAAAGCCTTTATGGAACAGATGCGTCAACAGCAGGCTCAACCGCCAGCTAGAATGCCAGCGCCGCACTACCCACCAGCACCTCAGCATCAAATGCCACCGATGCAGAACATGCAGCCAATGGCACCGATGAGCCAATCGCAGTTCAAAGCCCAACCTGTACCGCCTATGCAGCCTATGAAGGTGGACCCACGCATACTGGAGATGCAGAAAGTTCAGCAGGAGCGTCATAAAGCCTTTATGGAACAGATGCGTCAACAGCAGGCACCATCAACCATGCCTAAAATGACACCGCCAACGCCAATGCAAGCGCCTAAATTTAACCCTGCTCTACCACCTATGCAGGAGATGAAGCCGATGGACTCTATGACGCTGAAACCGTTTAAGCCACACACAGCGGCTTCAATGAAAATGCACCCTAAAATGATCGAAATGCAAAAATTACAACAGCAGCGCCATCAGGTATTTATGCAACAGGTGCGCCAGCAACAGATGGCTTTAGCAAACTTTAAACCCCAAACTCAACCAACTATGCAGGCAGCGGAATTTAAAACCATGCCTGTGTTGCAGCAAGCCAATTAGGCCGTGCAACAAAACTAGATTCACACTCTAGCTTTGGGTTAAAAAAGATAAATACAATAATAAGAAATAAGGAACCCTAACGGTGAACCAAGTATCAAAAACAACGGATGACTCCTTAAACGAACTCGCCAAAGTGATGACTGGCGGGATTAAACGCTGGGAAAAAGTGATCTACCCGATGATGATCGCTTTTATTATTTTGGCCGCCTATGGCTTCTATTTGATCTACAACGTCACTAAGGATATGCATCAAATCTCATCAAATATGATTACCATGACCAAGGCCGTGGTCACTATGACCAATACCATTAACCAAAAAATGAATCAGGTTGATCATCAGATGGGTGCCATCAATATCCATATGGATAAGATGAATCAAAACATGGCTTCAGTGAAAGAGATGAACCCGAATATCGCCAATATGACCTCATCGATCGAAAATATGAGCAGTAGCATTAGCGCTATGAACCACTCCATGAATCAGATGAACCGTTCAATCTACTCCATGGTCTACTCTACCAATGCCATGAGCTCAAATTTAGGTGAATTGAATAACAGCATCTCTGCGCCAATGAATTCCATTAACAGCATTATTCCATGGTCATCCATGCCGGGTACGTCAAAGCGCAGACCAACCCCACCGCCATACTACCCGCAGAAATAATATCTTAGTAAAATCATGTATAGTGGTTCTAGCAACCACTATTTTGTAGAAAGGACATCAACATGCATCCTAATGAGCGTTATCAAAAACTAGAACAACATTTAGCACTCGAAAATCCAGTCCTATTAGAGATCATCAATACCTATAAAGAGCTTGACCGTATTGGTTATAAAACAGGCCTGCTGGAAAAAAATGAATCCTATGCAACCCGCATCTCCTGGTGGCCACTAATCTCGATTTTGGGCACATTTTCAGCTGGAAAGTCGTCATTTATTAACAGCTATACTGGAAAGGCGGTGCAGTCAACCGGTAACCAGGCGGTGGACGATAAGTTCACTGTCATCACCTATGGCAACAATGACGACATCAATACCTTGCCAGGCCTGGCACTGGATGCCGATCCACGCTTCCCGTTTTTTGGCATCAGCGAAGAGGTTAATAAGGTCGATGCCGGTGAAGGCAATCGCATTGACAGCTACCTACAGCTTAAAACCACTAACTCGGACAGCCTAAGAGGCAAAATCCTGATTGACTCCCCGGGCTTTGATGCCGATTCTCAGCGCAGCTCCACTCTGCGTATTACCGACCACATTATCGATATGTCCGATCTGGTTCTGGTGTTCTTTGATGCACGTCACCCTGAACCTGGCGCTATGCGTGATACCCTGGAGCATCTGGTTTCAAAAACCATTGAACGCAATGACTACGACAAGGTGCTGTTTATTCTTAACCAGATTGATACCGCTGCTCAGGAAGATAACCCTGAAGACGTCATCGGTGCCTGGCAGCGTGCCCTGTCGCAACAGGGGCTGATTGGCGGAAATTTCTATGCGATCTACAATGAAGCATCCGCCAACAGCATTGAAGATGAGGCACTGGCAGAGCGCTTCAAACGTAAGAAAGATGAAGATCTGGCTCGTATTACTTCGCGCATGAACAAGGTCAGTACCGAGCGTGCTTACCGCATTGCTAATGCCTTAGAGAACATCGCCAATGAAATCTCAGAAAAACAGATTCCGGCGGTGCAGAGAGCGGTCAAAGCGTGGCGCACCAAAGTCATTATCGCCGACATTGTCGTCTTCGGCACCCTGTTTGCCGGACTGGGTTATATGTTAAGCCTGCTCGGCTTCTTTGATGGGCCGATTGCTGAAACAGGCCTGGCACAAACCCTGTCACAATCCGTTAGTTATGGCATTGGCGCCAGCATTGCTGCCTTAGTCGCTGTATTTGGACTGCACTGGTATCTGCGTAATAAAATCGCCCGCTGGGATGCCAAACGTTTGGCTAAAAAAGATCCAACGGTGGCGCATGCGCTGTTACACAACAATCGTTTGTGGCGTGGCATGTTTCATAAAAACCCACGCGGCTGGGGAGGTCGTAACCGACGCAACCTGGCCAATGTGATTAATGCCAGTAAAAAAGCCATCCAGAAACTGAACGATCAATTTGCCGACCCTTCAGGGCAAAAATCGGAAACGGCAGAAAAATCCAACTGAACATAACCATGTTAGCCTAATAGGTATATTAGGCTAACCCATGTACTGCAAACAGAGAGAGTTCCCCCTTAGGGACGCTAAGTATATAATTTTAAAAATATATAAATTTTACTAATGCACCTATAAACCTCAATACTTTCTCAATACTTCTTCAACTATTTGAGATTGATTCTCAATTATTACCTAGCTAAACTAGATTCAACTTAAATAATTGTTCGTTATTCAAGTTGGACTTAATTCCCTTTTAAGTCATTGTTCGATTAACCGGTCTGCCTGGTTTTTCGGACATGCTCCTCAGTATTCAGCGCGGTAGACCAATACCGCGCTTTTTTTTTGCCTGCAAAAAGACATACAATAACTCAATACGTTATACCAAGGAGTGCCAACCATGGAAAAATCTCGCCAATACAGACACGGTCACGGCAGTGATGCCGCCCACCTTAAAGATCAAGCACTCTTCTCTCAACTGTTAGAGCAACATGACAGCCTCAAACGCGAAACCGTCCATATCGAAAACGGCATTATCAGTACCACCACCGCCGCCACTCCAGAGTTAGCCAAAGTACTGCAGGATCATGTCAGTGGCATGGAGAAGCGCTTTGGTATGGGGCGCGCCATTCGCTCTTGGGATCCCCTGTTTGCTGCTCTGTTTGAATATAAAGAACAGATCAATATGTCCTATCGCAATATAGACAATGGCGTCGAAGCCACCTTAACCAGTGACGACCCTAAGCTGGTCGAATTGATCCAGTGCCATGATGACACCCTGCATGGCTTTGTCAATGAGGGCTATGAGGCTGGTGGCCGGGAAAGCCCTAAACCAGATTGGCTTGAGTAAGCTGTGCCTTGAAAAGCCGCTTGCTTCACCCTATATAGATAAGATCAGTTTCAAGAAACTTGCATAGGAAGACCCCAAGATGATCATTATGTGCCCACATTGTGCCGGTTTAAACCGCGTAGCAGATGAAAAACTTAACGACAATCCGAGCTGCGGAAAATGCAAAGGCGATCTGTTTACCGGTAAACCAGTCGAAATGAACGCAGAGCAGTTTCTACGCGCCTACCAAAAAACCGATCAGCCACTGATTGTGGATTTCTGGGCACCGTGGTGCGGTCCTTGCCAGGGGTTTGCTCCGGTGTTCGCTCAGGCTGCCGCCCAATTTGAGCCGCGCGCCCGTTTTGTCAAAATTAATACTGAAACAGAGCAACAGATTGGCGCCCAGTTTGCCATCCGCTCCATTCCAACCCTGGCTATCTTTAAAGGCGGCAAGGAGATCACCCGTATGTCCGGGGCGATGGATTTGAGCAGTTTCAGTCGCTGGCTGGATCAGCACCTATAACTCATTTCCCCCATTTTTACGCCATTATTTACCCCAAAAGAGACCCATATCATGGAACTAGGCTCAACCGAACACAAACAAAAACTGCTGCAGAGTATTATTCGTGTGGCACTTAAGACCGCCACCCTGGGTCTGCTGCTCGGCATCATGCTGATCGTACCACTGCTATTTAGAGAGAACACCTTCTCCATCGGTCTGGCTTATGCCGGTGTGGTGATTATTATCGGTTCACAGCTCTACGCCACACTGCTGGCCTGGAAAAAATACAAAAAAATCATCAAGCCGTTTAATGAAACCTATAGAAGCGACAAGGCCGATCAAGATTAAATCGCTTGCCAACCCATCAGGCCTAGGCCTGATGGGTTTAACTGACTTCAATTATCCAAAACAGACATGTTTCTAAGCTACCAACAATGGGATCTGATCGCAGATAGCTATATTCCGCTGCTGGCTTTTATCAGCCTGCTGCTACTGCTGAAAACAGCGCGATACTTAGGCAGACAGAAGGCTATTAACGCCTTTTGCGGGCTGTTTATTTCAGTCATACTGGTCTATGGAATCATGTTTCTGGATAACCAACTCGGAATCTGGCCAAGCTTTACTTTAGACTACAGCACCCATAGTGCACTGGCACTGGTTCTGGTGATGTTTATTGCCCTGCACAGCACAACGCTAAGATATACGGCGATCGCCTCCCTGCTGCTGTATGCTGGCTTAATGTATTATCAACAGTACCACTCAGTAGCGGATATGCTGACCACCGTTGCCGTAGTGATGCCACTCGCTGGCCTGCTGCAGCTCAAAGCCTGCCGTTCACAACCAACATTCAACTAAAACCTGTGCGCTCTGCCCAGTTTCGGCAGCAGCGGTAGAGCCTGACACCAGGCCTGCGCCAACTGCTGTAGTTCGCTTGAGTTCGAGTTCTGATGCGGTGCTGCATACAGGCTCTGGTTCAGAGAAACAGTTAACGCCTCCAGCGCGGCTGATCGGCCATAAACCTGCTCATACCACTGCTTAAACTGTTGTAAGCTGACAGGCCTGCTCAGATGACGCTGTGTACTCTTCAATCTCCATAGTCCGCTCTGCTGCTGTTGCCAGGCAAACAGCGCAGCAATCAACTGCTGAGCGCTTTGCGCTTGCGAAATTGACTGTCGCAGCTTCCAATTCAACCAGGCCTGCTTTATCAGCCACAACAGGGCATAGAGCACAAGCAAACCAACGATCAGCAGCGACCACTGTAAAACCCACATAAGCCAGGCCGGCACCACCCACAGCCACTCCGACTCAACCACCTGACTCACCACCTTGCCGCTGTCACTATCAAAATAACGCAGTTGCAACTCAGGTAAATTGACTAGGCCTGAAGTTAACAGGCGGAATGGCACACGGACGGTGAGCTGACTATTAAGGCCATGCTCTGTTAAGGCCATCTGCGACTCGCGGCTCTCAGTTAACCACTCCATAGCAGGGTCATGAGCGATCTGCGCAATTAACTGATGCGCCACATTTTTTAACAAAGCACTGTCAACCGATCTGCCCTGCAGCTGCCAAACCCAATAATTCAGATCCCCACTGACTTTGACTCCATGCGGCAGCTGAGTCTGCAGGCTCAACTGCCCAAGCGGCATATTAATCGGCAGAAAACCAGGCAGAGCCTTCACTTTAACTGTCTGCGGTTGATCAAAAAACAGCCAGCGTCGATTAGAGCGGTTTTTAACCTCCACCGCCGGCGAGTGAATCAGCTGCTGTTGTCGGCGCTCTAATAATAGTTGCGTCTTCGGCTGATAGTTGGCGACGAGCACTGCGGTTTTGCCGCCGATCAGCGCGGAGGATTGCACCACCGGCTGTTCTTCAAACTGAATATGCCAATC
Source organism: uncultured Thiosulfatimonas sp. (assembly GCA_964574275.1). Classification (GTDB taxonomy): domain Bacteria; phylum Pseudomonadota; class Gammaproteobacteria; order Thiomicrospirales; family Thiomicrospiraceae; genus Thiomicrorhabdus. The sequence goes on from CAZNML010000012.1 coordinate 23,438, forward strand.
TCTGTTCGGCTGGGCTTGATAACTGACCTTATAGGCCTCATTATCAACCTTGACCGTCGCCTTCCACAGGCTGTTTTGACCACCATACATCTCAGCCGGAGGCGCTGTCCAGTCAATACTAACCTCAGGGTTCTCCTCAACTTTAATGGGCGTTGCCGGAATGGTTAAAGCCCCAATTTTCAGCTGTGGAATCTTCAATAGACCCGCTGACAACGGATAGAGGCGCAGACGAATGCTGTCGGAACTGGCATCAATATCATGAATGGCAAACACCGACTGCAGAGTGCTCAAATCCAGCTTATCGAAATCACGCATCGCCTGATCACCAGAGATGGATAGCGTGACACGCTCTCCCAACATCACCTGTTGTGGAAATATTCGTACCATTTTGTCATCCGACCAGGCCTGTTGACTCAACAGCCCAAACAGCGCAAACAGTAATAAAGCTAACCAGCTGCGAATTTCTTTTACCATGGCTGCACTCCTGGAATCGGGTGTGGCTGAGACTGCGGTGCCTGAAAGCCCTCCTCCCGTTCAAACAGACGCTGTAGAAGCACCCTCTGTTGATCCTCAATCTGCAGCAGCTGTTGCTGGAAAGCCTGTGCACGCTGCAAACGCTGTTGGCGTTGCATAATCGCATTGGCGTTCGCTTGTGCTGCCCGCTGCTCGGCACTCAATTGAGTTGGCTGAGCAGACTGCAGCTGATAGTCGGTTAACGCCTCCTGCATCGGCAGAATCGCTGCCTCACCGCTGCGATCGCCGCCAATTGCATCACCATCGGCGCCAAAACCGGGGTTTTCATCGCTGGCATTCGGTTTTTGTCCACCGTAAAAGGCACCGTCATCGCCTCTGCCTTTACTGCCCTCTTCACCCTCATCACCGGCCTGCTCTTCACCCTGTTTCTGTTTTTTATTCGCTTGCTCAAGTTGCTGACGCTGCTGCGCTAAGGCTAGATTATGTTCAGCCTCTGGGTAATCAGATTGATAGAGCAGCGCCTGCTGATAGGACTCAATCGCCTGTGGCAATAGATTGGTGACATAGTAGCTGTTACCCAAGTTAAACAGCGCTTGTGAGCGCTGCGCGTCGGAGTGTGCCATCTGTGCGGCCTGCCTAAAATAGAGCACCGCCGATTCGATGTCTTCCGCTCGATAGGCTGAGCTTCCGGCTCCCATCCAACCCTGATAATTATCAATCTGATCATACAGCGCAGTGGCGGCTGCATAGTCCCCATTTAGATAGGCTTGATAAGCCTGTTGCTGCTTGGCGATGGTTGAGGCGGCCGCCAGTGCAGGCGATGGCAGACTGATCCACAACAGCAGTAGCGCGACTCCAATCAACGCTGGACTGGCAACCGTCTGCGTGGCTTTTCTGAAAATCATTCGTCTGACAGAGAGCGGATAGAAAGCCAGTAACAGTGACAGTACTGCAATCGTCATAAAGGGCGCTGAGTAGTCGTTCCAGTTTTGATGATCACTCAGTTGACTGCGCTCACCGGCTGGCAGAGTCACCTCTTGCATTAAACGCTGAAGAAATTCGCGGCTGTCTGAGCCACGCAAATAACTGCCCTGCAGATTATGCGCCCACTTTTTCAAACTCATCTCCTCTAAACGACTCTGCACCAGCACGCCATTGGCGTGTAGCTTGCCGCTCTTATGAGTACTGTCCGCTAGAGTACTGGGCGCGGGCTGACCAATGCCAACCACAATGGTTTTTACCCCGGTGGAGCTGGCACGCAGATCTTTGGCAAACGGCAGTGCCTGCACCACTTGCGGTAACTCCGGCGTCTGCCAGAAGAGCGGATTACCATTGGTCAGAACCAACATGACTTTGGCTTCACCCGCGGTCTGCAACAGGTGATTGGTGCCGGCAATCAGCGCCAACTCCAGCCAGCTGCCTTGGGTCGGCAGCATATCCGGCTGCAACAGATCCAAGCTGTGCTGGAACAGATCTCGATCAAAACTTAACGGTGACAGCAGATGCGGCTGACCGGCAAAACCCATCAGTGCCAGACGGTCATCGCTTTGCAGACCGTTTTTTAAGGTTTCGACAAAGGTTTTGGCCTGCAGAAAACGGTTCGGATAGACATCCTCCGCCGTCATGGAGTGCGACAGATCCATCAGCACCAGAATATCGACCCCGCTACGGTTCGATTCCAGCTCTTGCGTCTGCAGACTGCGCGGTCCTGCCAAAGCCACCATAAGGCATAGCCAGGCCACGGCCAATAGCCTTAGAGGCGTAATCAAGTTTGAGATACGCTGCCCTAACTGTAAAACAAACTTTAGCGCAGTGCTGTGCGTGGTGGCCTGAGCGGCCAGCGGTGCACTTTCATGCCGCACCTGCACCCAGGGCCATAGGTGCGCATCGGCATAAGCCTGTTTGCTCTTGCGCACCAACAGCCGACTCCATAACAGCCAGATAAACGGAACCAGCAAACCCCATAACCAGACAGGCGCACGCCACTCCATAGCGCCGTCTAACCATAAAGTCATAAACGTAGCGAATTCACTCATCGTTGACCTCCCTCTGAGGCAGCTTGCGCCGAGCGCGATGGTACCATCAAACTCAGTAGCATATAGAGTGCAAACAGCAGCACACTCAACAGCAGCGGTGTGACATAGAGTGCGATCTCTTTAGGTGGATTCGGCGCCGCCACATAGGGCACGCCGACCGACTGATCGATCCTGTTCAGAACCTGCTGCAGATCCTTGCCGCTGCCTACCTGATAATACTCTGCTAAGGTTTCACTGGCGATCTGTTGCAGAGACTCAGACTCTAAAGGCTGATAGAGTAGTCCAGAATAAACTCGCTTATCGGCGGTTTTACTGCTGGCGCCGACCCCGACCGTATACACCGGTACATTCATCGCCTGCGCGTAGTTGATCGCCTCACTCAACTGCAGACGGCTGGGCTGTGAGGAGCCGTCACTGATCAACACCACCACGCGTTTCAAGGTATCGTCACTGTCTCTATCGGCCGCACTCAAACTATATTCAGTTTGTTGCAGTGCCAGCCCTAAAGCTTCGCCCATCGCTTCATCGGTACGGCCCGCTAAATAGGGTTTAATGCGTTTCAAATTCAGCCGAGCAGCAGTTTGATCAGCCGTTAACGGCATTAAGGTATAGGCCTGCTGCGCATAAATAACAAAACCGAAACGGTTGCCTGAAAGCCCAGAGATGAACTGATCCAATACCGATTTCACCACCTCTATACGCTGCGTCTGCTGACCCTCTATCTGATAGTCCGGCAATAGAAAGGAGGCGGAACTCTCAATCACAAACACCACATCACGTACCGTTTTCTTCTGCGGTTTGGGTTCGGTCTGCTGCAGTTTGATCGGTTGTGCTAAGGCCACAGCCAGCCCAATAATGATTAAACCACGCAATAATTGTAATAGCAGAGCGATCCAGGAGAATTTCGACTTAACGCTAAAATCGGCACCCCCCACCCGCTTCTGCAGATGAATCAATGGGTGTTTAAACACAAATTGACGACGACTCTGCTGCTGGGTCAAATCATCACGTCCACCGAGCAGTAGATGCAATAGCCATAATAGCGGCCACAGTAGAATCAACCACAGCCAGCCAGGTGCCATAAAAGCATCCACCTCAAACTGCAGCTGGCTCAACAGACCGATGATCACCTGCTCCATCACTGTTTACCTCGACTTAACAAGCGCTGTTTAAACTGCTGCTTAGCCGCGTATGCAGCCAATAGCTGCTCGGCCTGCTGAATCAGTTGCAGGTAGGTTTCACGTGAAACAGTTTGTGATGAAAATCCGGCTTGGTTAATCTGCTGCATATAATCCGCCTGCCTGGCGTTGAACTGAGGTGGACTCTGATCAGCCACAATTATCCAGTTGTGTAGCGCCTTGCTCCAACTATATAGCGCCCAGACCTTCGCCTTTGGCACGATAACTTCATTTAACGATACTTGGCGGCGTAAAAGACTTAGTTGCCATCTAAACAGTGCAGGACGGTACCATTGGCGTGCAAAATATAACAGCGTCACTAACAGCAGTACCGCTGCCAAAAACCAGCCGAACAGTTCAAACCAGAACCACCAGTCGACACCCGGCAGGGCGGGCGCCTCAATATCAAACAGGGTATTGGCCGGCAAGGTTTCCGCCTGCGGCGCTGCCGATAAAGCATCACTCATAAGCTGACCTCGCCTGTAGCTGCGACAGATCGGCATGGCTCATAATCGTAGAGATCGAAACACCGGCCATTTTAAGCCGAATCTGCTGTTGCTTGAAATATTGATCTGACCAGGCCTGGTAGGATTGCAGCTGCTGCGAATCGTTGAGTGTATAACATTGCCCATCCACCATGGATTGCAGCTGCACCCCCGGTTGATTTGGCAGAGCCTGCTCGGCAGCGTCTCGAATCCAAACAGCTTGCACATCCGCCAGCTGCTGCAAAGCGGTTAAAATCTCCACACTCTGCTGGTTCAGGTCATGAAAATCGCTGATCAAAATAATACGTGAACCCGGCTGAACCCGGTGGGTGATATCCAATAAGAGATCATTCAGGTGCGGTTCAATTGCGGCCTGTTCAATCGGTGGGCACGGCAGAGAGAAATACGCCATTAGCTGTTCAAAACTGCTGCGTCCTTCAAAGGTCGGTGTGAATTCAACCTGCTCAGCCAGTCTGGCTCCCTCCACCGGAATGGCTGACTGTTGCGCCATCCAGATATAGTAACCTGCTACCCGCACGGCCTGCTCCGCCTTGAGGCGTTTACGCGTGCCAAAGCGCATGGTCTGCCGCTGATCAAGCACAATAAACCAGTTCTCCTGACGCTCCTCCTGATAGAGTTTGGTATAGGCCTGACCGGTTTTCGCCATTAGACGCCAATTGATACGGCGAATCTCATCTCCCATCTGATAGGGGCGGCTCTCCTCATACTCCAGACCACTTCCCATAAAACGACTAACCTGCTCCCCCTGTCGCAACGCCTCACTGCCGTGTGGATTAGCCGGCAATGTCATAGACAGCTGCGCCACCTCATTGGCAAGCTCGGTAATCTGCTGTTGAGACAGAATCGGCTGCTGTACGCTTCTGCTTAACTCAGCCGGCCACAGCCACTGGCTCAGTTGATGCCATAGCTGTTCTGCCAATCGCTGTAAACCTGAAGCCGCCATTTAACTGCCATGTCCTGCCGTGACTAGAGCTACCATTGTTAACTCAGCGCTCCGCACTGTCGATCAGAGGAACCGGAACCAACTCAATAATCTTTTCAATAATCGAGTCGGCAGTATACTGCTGAGCACGACCACTAAAACTGATAATCAAACGGTGGCGTAGTACATCCGGCAACAAACCAATGACATCATCCGGTGTGACATAGTCACGCCCCTGTAGCCACGCATAGGCACTGGCGGCATGCAACAGGGCAATCGAGGCACGCGGTGAAGCACCGACTTCCAGCACCCCCTGCAAACTGCTGTCCAGTTCACCAAGCTTACGTGTCGCAGCAATCAGCGCCACCATATAGCGCTCTACCGGTTCCGATACATACTGCTCCGCCACCGCACGTCGTGCGTGCAAAACATTATCAGGGGTTAAAAAGGCGCTAAGAGGCTCTGGGTCTTCACCAAAGTGGTGTGCTCGATCGCGACGCAGAATTTCCAGCTCCTCCACCTCATCCGGATAGTCCAGCAGCAGATGCAGCATAAAACGGTCTAACTGCGCCTCTGGCAGCGGGTAGGTTCCGTTCTGCTCCAGTGGGTTCTGGGTTGCCATAACCAGAAACATCTCCGGCAGCGCACGCGTCTGTCCACCTGCGGTCACCTGTTTCTCTGCCATCGCTTCCAGCAGCGCCGACTGCACTTTAGGCGGCGCACGGTTAATCTCATCCGCCAGAACAATCTCGTTAAAGATCGGCCCTTTGACAAAACTCAATGCCCCCGAATTCACATCCAACACTTCCGACCCCATGACATCGCCCGGCATCAGATCCGGGGTAAACTGAATGCGCTGAAAACTGGCATGCACGCCATTCGACAAAGCTTTCACCGCTGTGGTTTTAGCCAGGCCTGGAGGGCCTTCAAGCAACACATGACCACCGGTTAGCAGGGCAATCATCATCTTATCGAGCAGGGCTTCCTGCCCCACAATCACTTTCTGTAAGTGCTGTTTTAAAGTTTGAAATTCTGCTTGTGTAGACATTTACTATTTTCCTAAGTTTATATGCCCCCGTCATTTATCAATGCGAAGGGAGACAGCTAAAACATAACCTCTATCAATTTACATCACCTGTCTGGTGACGGTATCTCTTTAACCCAGAGTGCAACTAATAACCCTGATAATAGCATTGACACCGATACCAATTCAAAAGCACTTTCGATTTGTCCGCTGACTTGTGCCGCCACCCCCATTAATAGCGCACCCAAAGCATAACCGAAATCACGCCAGAAACGGTACACACCTAATAAGGAAGCACGTTCATGTGCCTGACTGTTGTCGGCCACCGCCGCACCTAAGGTAGGATAGAGCATCGCCATACCCACCCCGATCAGTGCTGCTTCCAGGCTCCATAATAGAATACTACTGGTCTGAATCAGAGCGTAACTGCCTAAACCACAAAGCCACATACCGCCAATAATTAATTTCTTTCTACCGATCCTGTCCGACAGAGGGCCGGTAATCAGCTGACTAGCACCCCAGACAACCCCGTAAATAGAGATTATGGCACTGGCCTCAACCAGAGTCAGGTTTTTGCTTAATAGATAAACGGGCAACAACACCCAAATTAATGCATCCACAAATTTCTCAACCAGGCCTGCCTGATTCAAGGCAACCAGCGGACGGTTTTTTAAGCTCGCATACACAAACAGATGATTTAGAGCTCGTTGCTCGCTAAGTTGATCTTGTAGTTGAGACTTTTGTGGTAATTTTTCCTGTGCCGAATGAGCGTCCGACCAAGGTTTGGTCTCCTCTACATGAGCCACTGCCAAATATAAACCCAACACCAGGACACTTAAGGAACATATAAACAGTGCTTCTCGGCCACCAAACCACTCAGCCATATTGGCGGCGATCAAAGCGGCAATACCCACAGCGGCATAACCCGAAAACTCATTTAAACCATTCACCAGACCCCGTTGAGAGGCTTTAGCCAGATCCAACTTGCTATTTAAAGCCATCGACCAACTTAGCCCCTGATTCAACCCCAGAAACAGCGTGGCAACCAAGACCCAGTACCAGTTTGGTGCCCAGTAGAGTAAAAATGGCACCGGCACAGCGACCAGCCAACCCATAATCAGTATTGGACGTCGACCATAATGATCGGCCAGGCGACCTGCAAATAGGTTCATGGTGGCTTTAACCAGCCCAAATACCACCACAAATGCCGTTAACAGCACAAACTGCTGCTCAGCCAAACCAAACTCATCCATCGCCATAACCGGTAAAACGGTACGGGTTAAACCGATCATACAGCCAACCAGAAACACCTGCACCAACTGATGTAAAAACTGATTCAAGTTAAGGCGTATACCGTGCACCTGCAAAGTACTGTTCATTTTAGAGATGTCACCCTATTCAACCAACTGGTTGAATAATATTCTAAATGACCTATAATTGTCAAAAAATCTTTTGATTTATGAAAGCCTTAGGGATTTAATACAGATTAATGTAGGTCCAAATAGCGATTCCACCAAC
>CAZNML010000013.1:0-14754 GCA_964574275.1 uncultured Thiosulfatimonas sp.
CGACTTGAATGTGGAGATGACCTCGATTCGCAGTGTCGGTTATCGTCAGGCCTGGTCATTTCTAAGTGGTGAATACGATTATCAGACCTTTATTGATAAAGGGTTGGTCGCCACCCGTCAGCTGGCCAAGCGTCAGTTAACCTGGTTGCGTAAGGAGCAGGATATGACGGTGATGGATCCTTTTGCCACTTCGAGAGAGGCGCGCTTAAAAATAGTCGCAGATTTGATTGAATCTGCTTGACGCTGTCTTTAGAATAGCCGGTTAATTATTAACTGCTTTTTATTGCTGAATAAAATTGATTGATAAAAAGAAGCTTTAACACTGTGATATGCTTCTCATTCATCACCTTAATTATACGTAATAGCTCTCTGTTACGTTAATTAGCTCTGAGTGATTTTTATAAAAATAAGATGATTAAAAAAATAATAGGAAACAATCATGGATAATAAAAAGGTGGCTAAAGCTTTACCTATACAAGACCCTTATTTGAATGCGCTACGTAAAGAGAAGATTAATGTCTCGATTTATCTAGTGAACGGTGTGAAACTGCAAGGGCGGGTAGACTCTTTTGACCAGTTTGTAGTGTTGTTAAGAAGTAATGTCACTCAGATGGTTTATAAACATGCCATCTCCACCATTGTTCCAATGCGTGATCCAAAGCCTTATGAAAACGGTGTTGAGAATACCAGTAACGCCGATGAGTAACCCTCAAGTTATCGTTTTACATCAAATTCTATTCAGCAGTCATTCAAAGCAACAGCAAGGAAATTAACTGTCTGAATGGAATTATTTGATCGTCTCGAGCGACGTGAACTGGAACGAGCGGTTCTGGTTCACGTCGACTTTCACAATGAAGCTGACCGTGAAGAGTTGGATGAGTTCTATGAACTTGTCGATTCGGCAGGGGCTGAAATCTGTCAACTGATTACCACCAAACGCCACTCACCGGACCCGAAGTTTTTTGTCGGTAAGGGGAAGGTCGAAGAGATCAAGGCGGCGGTTGAGCTGCATGAAGCGGATGTGGTGATTGTCAATCATGCGCTGTCTCCGGCACAGGAACGCAATATCTCGACCGAACTGGGTTGTCAGGTACTGGATCGTGTCGGTCTGATTCTGGATATCTTTGCCCAGCGCGCGCGTTCGCATGAAGGGAAACTGCAGGTTGAGCTGGCGCAGTTGAAGCGTATGTCGACCCGTCTGGTTAAAGGTTGGACCCACTTGGATCGTCAGGGTGGGATCGGCGCTCGAGGTCCGGGTGAGACCCAGCTTGAATCGGATAGACGTCTGGTTCAAGGGCGTATCAAACAGCTTGAAGCGCGTATCGAGAAGGTTAAAAAACAGCGTGATTTAGGGCGCCGTTCACGTAAACGCTCTGAACTGCCGACCATTACCATTGTCGGTTATACCAATGCCGGTAAGTCGACTCTGTTTAATCATATGACCACCGCCAATGTCTATGCGGAGGATCGTCTGTTTGCGACTTTGGATTCGACCCTGCGCCGGGTGCATCTGCCGGGTGCCGGTCCGGTTATTTTTGCCGATACCGTTGGTTTTATCCGCCATATTCCGCACGATCTGGTGACCGCTTTCCGTTCTACACTGGAAGAGACCAGCGAAGCCGACCTGCTGATTCATCTGGTTGATGCCGCCGACCCATTGCGCGAAGAGAAAATTCGTGACGTGGAAGAGGTCATTGCCGAGGTCGGTGCGCAGGATGTACCACAACTGGTGGTGTTCAATAAGATTGATAAGCTGGAGCCGGCGGTTGAGCCTAAAATTGATTATAATGAGGAAGATGTACCGGAGCGTGTGTGGATATCAGCCCAAAATGATTTAGGTATTGAGCTGTTAATGGATTCGGTCGCCTCCTTTTTCAAAGGTGACTTCTATACGGTGGCTTTGACGCTGGATGTGGCTGCTGGCAAAAAACGTGCACAACTCTATCAATTAGGTCAAATTCTGGATGAAGGGTTTGACGAGGTCGGCAATAGCCTGTTTACCATGCATCTGACCAAGCAGGAGTGGGAGATGGTGCAACAGTGGGATGAGTTGCTGCAGGCCAAAGTAGTTGAACAGGACTAGTCCTATTTTGTGCATTAGAACTTAATCATCCTGCATGATTAAAGTTTACCGCAACCGCTTTCACCGACTGCCTCTCTTATCTGCTCGGTTCTATGCTTAACCGAATTTTCTAATAAAATATTTTAATGGGTGACATTTTAGGGTTAAGACTCTAAAATGTACTCTATTCGTGTCCTCAATAAATGGGGCGGATCGTAATCCAAACGATGGAGAAAATAGATGGCTTGGAATGAACCAGGTAAACCTGGCCAAGATCCTTGGGGTAACTCGGGGAACGGTGGCAATAACGGTGGCGATAATGAACCGCCAAAACAACCTAAAAAACCAAAGAACAGTGATCCTGATTTAGATGCAATGCTGAAAAAAGCGCAGAGCATTCTAGGCGGTGCTGGCAATAAAATGGGCAATGGCGGCAGCGGCATTGGCGGTTTTGGCGGCAGTGTGATTTTTGGTGTCATCGTTGTGGTCTGGTTATTGTCCGGTATTTATATCGTTGACCCGGCAGAACGTGGTGTTGTCACGCGTTTTGGTGCTTTTGTTGAAGAGACAAAAGCCGGTCCGCACTGGCATATGCCTTATCCGATTGAAACCGTGCGTATTGTTAACGTAGATCAGATCCGTACCGCTGAAGTTGGTTACCGTTCAGGTGTTGATACGCGTAACAATCGTTCAGGTGATGTGCCGAATGAGTCTTTGATGTTAACCAAAGATGAAAATATCGTTGATCTGAAGATTGCGGTGCAATATAAAATTGAGAGCGCTAACTCTTACCTGTTCCAGACCGCCGATCCGGATCTGACGTTACGTGCGGTTTCAGAGAGTGCGTTGCGTGAAGTAGTGGGTCAAAACACCATGGATTTCGTACTGACAGAGGGTCGTAACGAAGTGGTCTCTAAGGTTCAGGAATTAGCGCAGGCCAACCTGAATGCCTATCAAACCGGTCTATTAATCACTTCGGTGAACTTGCAGGATGCACAGCCACCTGAGCAGGTTCAATCTGCTTTTGCTGATGTAGTAAAAGCGCGAGAAGATAGAGAGCGTCTAATTAACGAAGCGGAAGCTTACGCTAACGATATCCTGCCTAAAGCGCGCGGTAAAGCGGCTCGTGAGCTGGAAGAAGCCAGCGCGTATCATGACCGTGTTATCGCTCAGGCGACGGGTGAGGCGTCACGTTTTACCAGTATCGTTACCGAGTATAAAAAAGCACCTGAAGTTACCCGTAACCGTCTGTACATTGATGCGGTAACGACTGTGCTAGGTAATACCAGCAAAGTATTTATGGGCTCAGAGAACAGCAATAACCTGATGTATCTACCTCTAGATAAGATGATGGGTGGACAGAGTAGTGTGCCATTTAGCGCTAATGCTCCGCAACCTGCATCACAAGCTGCACAGGCGGCACCGGCAACACCGGCTGCCAACACAACCCAACAGAGACCTGGGATTCGTGATTACTTAAGAAATAGGGAGCTACGTTAATGAAATCAGTACTATCTATTTTAGTTGCTGCCGTTCTATTTGTTGCCAGCAGCTCGCTATTTGTCGTTAACCAGTGGGAAACCGCCGTGGTGTTACGATTAGGGGAAATTGTTAAAGCCGATGTTGAACCTGGTTTGCATTTCAAAACGCCGTTTATCAACAACGTGCGCAAGTTTGACCAGCGTCTGCAAACTTTGGATGCGGCGCCAGAACGTTACCTGACCAGTGAAAAGAAAAACCTGGAAGTGGACTCTTTTGTTAGATGGCGTATCAGTGACGTTGAGAAGTTCTACACCACCATGAACGGTGATAACCGTTTAGCAGGTATGCGTTTGGGACAGATTGTAAAAGATGGTCTACGTGCTGAGTTCGGTAACCGTACGGTAAAAGAGGTAATCTCTGGTGAACGTGTTGAGATCGCGCAGAAGATCAAAGGCACCACCGCCGATGCAGCGAATGCATTTGGTATCGAAATTGTCGATGTTCGTATCAAGCGTATCGATCTGGCTAAAGACATCAGTGAATCGGTTTACCGTCGTATGGAAGCGGAACGTAACCGTGTAGCTAAAGACCTGCGTTCAAAAGGTTCTGAGGCGGCTGAGAAAATCCGTGCGGATGCCGATCGTCAGCGTGTGGTTATTCTAGCGGACGCTTACTCGGAAGCTGAGATCCTGCGAGGTCAGGGTGATGCGAAAGCCACTGAAATTTATGCCAAGGCTTACAATGCCGACGCTGAGTTCTACTCGTTCTATCACAGTATCAATGCTTATCAGAAATCGTTTAACGATAAATCTGACGTGATGCTGGTTGATCCTAATTCGGACTTCTTTAAGTACTTTAATGATTCCGTTAAGTAGAACCTAATCTGTTAATTAATGATAGAAGGTGGGGCAACCCACCTTTTTTGTGGAACCATGCTTGAAACAACCCTGCTTGCTGCCATTGCACTGCTTTTTATTATGGAAGGGATTCTGCCTTTCGTATTTCCAGAGTTTTGGCGCAAAATGATGCAGGAGGCAACACAGCTACCAGAGGGGCAGCTGCGAGTAATGGGACTAGTAAGTATTACTATTGGTCTGTTATTACTGTTATTTTTCAGCTAAGGATTTCATTTTGATTTAAAATAGTGCGGTTATGCCGCATTTACGTAATTGAATAAAATAAAGAGTTAAACATGCAACAATCTACGTGGTTCACGCCAGAGGGTCTTGAGGACCTGCTACCACCGCAAGCTCAAAAATTAGAAACATATCGTCGTACTTTGATCGATGGTTTTCATCTTTCGGGTTATGACTTAGTACTGCCACCCCTTGCTGAGTTTACCGACTCGCTATTGACTGGTACGGGCCGTAACCGCGCTACAGAGATGTGCCGTTTTACCGACCAGGAGAGTGGTCGTATGATGGGTGTTCGTGCGGATATGACACCGCAGGTTGCGCGTGTGGTCAGCAACCGTCTAAAAGCTTCGGATCAGATCTCTCGCCTGTGTTACGTTGGTGAAGTTTTAAAGACCCGTAACAACAAAGCCAAAGGCTCTCGTTCACCGATTCAGGTCGGTGCAGAGCTGTTCGGTCACCAGGGTGTTGAAAGTGACATTGAAGTGATGGAGCTGATGCTGGACAGTCTGAACAGTCTGGAACTGCCGAACCTGCAGATGAGTTTGGGTCACGTTGGTGTGGTTGCTGAGTTGATGTCACTGGCTGGTTTTGATGACAAGCAGGAAGCGACGCTGCGTAATATTTTAAAGCGTAAAGCGATTCCAGAATTCAATGAGTGGTTGGCTGCGACAGATTTACCAGCACAACTGCAACCGGTGTTTGCTAATTTGATGAAGTTGGCAGGGGATGCGCAAAGCGTATTAGACCAGGCTAAACCGATGTTGGCAGGCCTGTCTGATTCTCTAAGCGATGCGTTATCGCATCTGCAAACCATCGTTTCGCATATCAGCGCTACGCAAACAGTGAATATTCACCTGGACCTGGCTGATATTCGTGGTTATCACTACCACACCGGTGTTATCTTTGGTTGCTACAGCTCGCGTTTGCAGTTGATCGCCAAAGGTGGTCGTTATGACGGTATCGGTGGTGATTTCGGCTTGGCTTTACCAGCGACTGGTTTCAGCCTGGATCTAAGAACCGCTCTAGACCTGTTGCCGGATGTAGAAACGATTGATAAAGGTCAGGTATATGCACCGGTCGCAGCCGATGCTGCGCTGAAAACCAAAGTGGCCGAGCTGCGCACCGAGGGTTATCAGGTGGTGAGCTGTTATGATCTTGACTCGCTAGAGTCTGGCGCTAAAAAACTGGTCTCTGAAGCGGGACAGTGGACTGTTAAATAACGGTCACGCCAACAGAAATAGAATTTTAAAATCGTTAATCTTTAAGAAGTTAAATATGTCAAAACGTAATATTGTTGTTGTAGGTACCCAATGGGGCGATGAAGGTAAAGGTAAGATTGTTGACCTGCTGACTGATCGTGTTGCCGCAGTCGTTCGCTTTCAAGGTGGACACAATGCTGGGCATACACTGGTTATTGATGGTCAGAAAACCGTTTTACACCTGATCCCATCCGGTATCTTACGTGAAGACGTTGAGTGTTTTATCGGTAACGGTGTGGTATTAGCACCAGACGCGTTAGAGAAAGAGGTAAAACAGCTGGAAGAGACCGGCTTGAATGTACAAAGCCGTCTAAAAATCAGTGATGCCTGTCCGCTTATTTTGGATTATCACGTTGCCTTGGATCAGGCACGTGAAGTCGCTCGTGGTAACAAGAAGATTGGTACTACTGGCCGTGGAATTGGTCCGGCTTATGAAGATAAGGTGGCTCGTCGTGGTCTGCGTGCCGGCGATTTCCGCAATATGGAGCAGATGAAAGCCAAACTGCAAGAGACCTTGGATTACCACAACTTTGCTTTAGAGCACTATTTCAAAGTTGAGCCGGTTGATTTTGATCAGCTGTGGGCTAAATGTGAACGCTATGCGGCGATGATTCAACCGATGTTGGCGGACATTCCAAACTTGATTGATACCTATAACCGTCAGGGTAAAAACCTGATGTTTGAAGGTGCGCAAGGAACCTTGCTGGATATCGACCACGGTACCTACCCTTATGTAACCTCTTCGAATACCACTGCGGGCGGTGCTGGCCCGGGTGCCGGTGTGGGTCCAACTGAGCTGGACTATATTTTGGGGATTACCAAAGCCTATGCAACTCGTGTAGGTAGCGGGCCTTTCCCATCTGAGCTGGCATATGACTGTGATGCAGATGTGGGTGACCCAATCGGTAAAGAGCTGGGTACACGTGGACATGAGTTTGGTGCCACCACTGGACGTCAGCGTCGCTGTGGTTGGTTTGACTCAGTTGCTCTGCGTCGTTCGGCACAGATAAATGGTTTGACCGGTATGTGTCTGACTAAGCTGGATGTGATGGATACGCTAGAAGAGATCAAGATCTGTACCTCTTACTCGATGAACGGTGAAACTCTGTTGCTGCCACCATCGAGTGCCGATGAGTATGATATCTGTCAGCCTAACTATGTCACTATGCCGGGTTGGAACACTTCAACCGTCGGTATTGAGTCATGGGATGAGCTGCCTCAAGAAGCGAAAGATTACATTCGTTTCTTAGAGCAAGAGGTGGGTGTACCGGTATCGATTCTGTCAACCGGTCCGGATCGTTCAGAAACTCTGGTGATTACCGACCCGTTTGCTTAATAGAGAGTCCACTCTTTATTCTAAAAAGCCCGAGATCAACTGTTTGACTCGGGTTTTTTTGTGCCAAAATTTTTACCAGGCCTGTTCATTTTCAATTAATTTTTGCAGTCTCGGAATATCGGATAATTTTGAATAGGAACCAGAGCGAAATTAATTATAAAAAATACCTAAAGATGGTGAAACCACAGGGCTAGATTGGTATGATAGAGAGCTATTTTGTACAGAATTACTAAGTAAGGATAAAAGCATGTTACAAGCCATTAGGGATAATGCACAGGGTTGGATTGCCTGGGTTATCGTTGGATTAATCATCTTAACGTTTGCGCTGTTTGGTATTGATCAATACGCGCGTGGCGATAAGGTTGTTGTGGTTGCCGAAGTCAACGGTGAAGATGTTACGGCACGTGATTTCTTAATGCTGTATAACCGTCAAAAAACACGTTTAGAGCAGCAGTTTGGTGACATGTATGATCAGGTTGTTAAGGATGAAGAGCTGCGTGATCAAGTGATGGATGCGTTGGTTGAGTCAGAGGTGATTCGTCAATGGGCCAATGACAACGGCATGATGATCAGTGATCAGCAGTTGGCGATGACGATTCAGTCAGCTGATGTATTCCAGCAAGAGGGCAAGTTCTCACAGCAGGTGTATGAAGAGATCTTGATGCGTAACGGCCTGAATGTAGCGCGTTTCG
Organism: uncultured Thiosulfatimonas sp.; assembly: GCA_964574275.1. Taxonomy (GTDB): domain Bacteria; phylum Pseudomonadota; class Gammaproteobacteria; order Thiomicrospirales; family Thiomicrospiraceae; genus Thiomicrorhabdus. The sequence goes on from CAZNML010000013.1 coordinate 7,968, forward strand.
AGTTTGAACAGCGTCAGTTCCTGATGGAGAATCAGTACAAAATGTTAACGCAGGGTTCGGCGTTCTCTACTGCCAGCGAGATCGAACAGCTGGCTAAACTGCAAGGTCAGGAGCGAAATGTTAACTATCTGCGCATTGATCAGCGTCCTTTCCTGAAAACGGCGGAAGTTTCGGCGGAGTCAATCCAGACATCCTACGATAAGAACAAACAGCAGTATGTTGAACCTGAGCAGGTTGTAGTGGACTACATTGAGCTGTCACAGACAGAGTTAGCCAAAAATATTGAGGTTAATGATGAGATTTTGCAGGGTTACTATGATGAAAACACCTCTCTGTTTATGGTGCCGGAAAAGCGTGAAGCGAAACATATCCTGATCGCGCTGGATGCGGATACCGTCGAAGCGGAAGCAGCGGCGATGAAGACCATTAAAGAGATTCAGGACAAGTTAGCAGCCGATGAAGAGTTTGCGGAACTGGCTAAAACTTACTCTAAAGATCCTGGTTCTGCCCAATCTGGTGGTGACTTAGGCAGCTTTGAGCAGGGTATGATGGTACCTGAGTTTGATGAAGCGGTGTTCTCAATGGAAGTGGGTCAGGTCAGTGAGCCTGTTAAAACCGATTTTGGTTTCCACCTGATCAAGTTAACCGGCATTACCCAAGCCAAAGCGCAGGCGTTTGCCGATGTTAAAGCGCAGGTACAGCAGCAGTATCAGCTGCAAGAAGCGGAAAGACAGTACTTCGATCTGTTGGAGCAGGTGAATACCATCGCTTATGAGCAGTCGGACAGTCTGGCGCCGGTGGCGGATGCAACGGGTCTTAAAGTGCAAACTTCTGCGGCTTTCAGTCGTAATGGTGGTGCGACACAAATTACGGCTAACAATAAAGTGATTAATGCGGCTTTCTCTGAAGATGTATTAAAGTCAGGTTTGAACAGCAGCTCGATTGATATCGCAACCAACCATGCGGTCGTAGTGCGCGTTAAGGAGTACATCGATGCGCGCCAAAAGCCACTGGCTGAAGTGGAAGCGGGCATTCGTGACAGCCTGAAACGTGAAGCGGCGATTGCTGCCTCGGCGCAGCTGGCTGAACAGGTATTGGCTAAGGTGAATGCCGGTGAAAACCCTGAGTCACAGATGCGTGATGGTATTGAGTGGAACACCGTTGGTTGGGTTAACCGCAATACACAGACTATTCTGCCGGAAATTGTCAATGAGGTGTTTAAAGCGGCTAAGCCGGCTGAAGGTAAAGCCACTTGGCGTTCAGCGCAGTTGGCGACCGGTGATACAGTATTGATTCAAGTCACCGAGTTACGCAGTATGGATGTGACTGAAGCACAGAAAGTGCAGCTGGGTGACGCCATCACTGAGTTAATGGCGACCAATGAGATTGAACAGCGTCTACAGGCGTTGGTGTCATCAGCTGAAGTGGTGAAAAAAGAGAATTACAAGATTATTAAGTAATTACAACCACAGCTAATAAAAAGCCCAAACTGCCCAGGCCTGGTAAATACTACGGCCTGAAAGCAGTTTGGGCTTTTTTTATGCCTTGCTAAAGTCGCTTTAATCTGCCGTTAAGAACGTGTTTTATTGTGTATCCATGCGTGACTGATGTGTATTTAACAACGTATCCAGGAAGTTGATCAGCTTCTTGCCGGCCTCCCTGGCCTTTAACTCATCCTTAGAGTCTCTGATCTCTTCAATATTAAAATGCAACTTTTCATGAATGCCTGCATAGGCCATTGCCCACTCCGGGAAGGCTCTGTCATCAATTTGAAGGTAGTGCAGAACTGTGACACCTTTGTGTCTTGAATCGCTTTGAATACGCTTGAAGCGCGCCAACACCTCAGCTTCCGGCCCCTCTATTACCTGACAGAAATAACCACCGGAATAGAGTAGGGCGCCCGTTATCTCATGCTCTTTGTTGTTTGCTTGTGACTGCTTAAGAATGGCGCTGATCTGCTTCTCTATCTCAGCAGTTGAGCCTTTGATATCGCTGCGACTGATATAGGCGAGTTGGGATAGATTAGACATGGCATAACTCCTTGTCTTGCGTTGTGAAGTGTTGCGATAGATCGTCGGCAATATAGTCTATTGCACATAAAAACTCTAACTAATTAATAGGTTACCACTAATTGCTGAGTTTAAGAAAGCTCTAAAGAGGAGTGAGTTGGATAACAGAAGACGGTTAGAGGCTTAAGCAAGCGCACCGTCTTCATGTTAAATAGAGGCGTGGTCTAGAAGAACTGGTAGTGTTTACGAATGTCTTCGGTGATATTCCAGTGACAGTGCATGCCCGCCGGGAAGGTGACTAGATCACCGGCCTGGATGGTAACCGCATCGCCGTCTTGCGGGGTAACGGTTACTTTGCCCTCTAGAATGTAGCAAACCTCTTCGCTGTCATAGAACCAGGGGAACTCTGAAGCCTCTTTCTCCCAGATGCCCCAGGAGCTAACGCCTAATTGATCCAAAGTCTGCTGCGAAGGTGCCGATTCAACACGAATTTGCATAGTGCTACTCCTTAATTATCAGGGTTGAAATAACTTGGTGGCGTCTGCTCCTGGTCACTGCGCATCAGGGTTTGTGCCGCTTTCAGATACTTTTTACGTGACCAGATTAAGCCCCAGCGCGAACCGCCCACTTGTCGCCACAGGGTTGCAGAGCGAATCCCGGCCAGCAGCAGAGCACGAATTTTATTGGCGGTAGCTGGGTTCTGCAGATAGCCGTGCTGCCCATTGACCATCACTCGAGGTTGAACATCACTGACATTTTCTGTGTAGCATCGCGCCAGAGAGGCGATGACATTCTCGTGCATCTCGCCAAAATGTTCCTGCTGCGCTTTGGCCGTCTCCAGTGCATTGAAGATGTTGTTCATCTTGCCGTCAATCTGGTTGAGTTTTTTCTCCAGAATCACCATGCTCAGCACATAACGGGTGACCTCTACATTACGATTCTGAATAGTTTGATCCGGACTCATCTGTGCCAATAGCGTATTGACCCCCAGCTGGATATTTTCGACCTGGCCGCCATAGACATCAAGTGTGTCATTCGGGTTGTCTTTAAACAGTGACTGAATGGTGGTGTTAAAAGCCGTCTCATTGGTTTTGCCGGTGGTGGCAAGTTCAAACACCATTTTGGCACTCTGGTAGATACCAATCAGGGCAATGGCGCGGTCTTGATCTGAATATTGCGACATAAAATTTCCTTAACTGCCTGTATTTAAGCGTCTGTGCGTTGATCTAAACTGTGCAGGCGTTGCTCAATAATGCCGCCGCCTAAACACTCATCGCCGTCATAGAAAACGACCGACTGACCCGGTGCCACCGCCGTTTGCGGCTGATCAAACTGCACCACGATCTTATCGTTGGCGTGTTCAATAATCTGACAGGGCTGCTCCTGTTGACGATAACGAATTTTCGCTTTTAGCGGCGTGTTTAGCGCAGGACACTCGCCTGATACCCAGTCTAAAGTATCAGCCACCAGCAGTGGGTGTTGCAGCAGCGGGTGCTGTTTGCCCTGTACCGCAACCAGTTTGTTGTTTTTCAGATCCTTATCGGCCGCGTACCAAGGGTCATTGCCTTTACCGTGGCCACCGCCAATCCCCAGGCCTTTACGCTGACCTAAGGTGTGGTACATCAAGCCGTCATGTTTGCCGATAACATTGCCTTCATCATCGACAATCTCTCCCGGCTGGGCGGGCAGAAAACGCTGTAAAAAATCTTTGAATTTGCGTTCACCGATAAAGCAGATCCCGGTACTGTCTTTTTTGTCGTGGGTGATAAAACCGGCCTCTTCAGCCATCTTTCTGACCACCGGTTTTTCCAGCTCACCGACCGGGAACAGTGACTTTTCCAGCTGGTGCTGCTGCAGGGTGTATAGAAAGTAACTCTGGTCTTTATTGTCATCCAAACCTTTTAGCAGGTGGCAGATGCCATCGGCATCGCGGCTAACACGGGTATAGTGTCCGGTGGCAATGTAGTCTGCACCCAGTGACATCGCATGCTGCAAGAAGGCCTTAAATTTGACCTCTTTATTGCACAGAATATCCGGGTTCGGGGTGCGGCCGGCTTTGTACTCCGCCAGGAAGTGTTCAAAAACATTATCCCAGTACTCGCCGGAGAAGTTTTCGATATGCACCGGGATCTGCAGAATCTCTGCTACCGCCATAACATCTTTCATATCAGCCATTGCCGGACAGTAGTCTTCGGTATCATCTCCCTCCCAGTTTTTCATAAATAGACCTTCAACGTCATAACCCTGCTGTTTAAGCAGTAGAGCGGCAACGGAAGAGTCGACCCCGCCAGAGAGACCGACAATGACTTTAGTTTTGGAGTTGTCCATATTTTCCATGGGATGCAGAGAACCTGTTCTGTATGAATTAATTTTTGATTTCGCTATTTTACCAGAGAGCAAGCGTATGCACGACGGCAGACGCAGGCTGATTACGCTTTAAATGCTCTGTTCTGTTAATAGGGACGATTCGCCCTGTTTTAAACGGCCGAGTTTCCACTTGCCGATCTGGGTTCGAATCAGGCGCAGAGTAGGAAAACCCACCGCCGCAGTCATGCGTCTGACCTGGCGGTTTTTGCCTTCGGTAATGGTCAGTTCCAGCCAGCTGGTTGGGATGTTTTTACGTTCACGTACCGGAGGATTGCGCTCCCACAGCCACTTTGGCTCTGGCACTTTGCGTGCTTTGGCAGGCCTGGTCATGCCATCTTTGAGTTTGACACCCTGTTTAAGTTGGCTGATGGCCTGTTTGCTAATCTCACCCTCCACCTGTACCAGATAGGTTTTGGGCTGCTTGGTTTTTGGGTTGGCAATCTGCTGCTGCAATTTGCCGTCATCGGTTAACAGCAAAAGCCCTTCGGAGTCTCTATCCAAGCGTCCAGCGGCATAAAAACCGGGCTGGTTAATGTAATCCGCCAGAGTTTGACGCTGGTCTTTGAATTGCGGTTCGTCGGTAAACTGGCAGAGAACATTGAAAGGTTTATTAAATAACAGCAGATTTGACATAGATTCGATTCTTTAAAACTTTAAAGCTAGAGCACGCAAGTGGTAAAATAGTCGCCATTTTAACACTTTTGAAAATTATCGTACTCAACGACGAGTCATATCATTCAGGAAATTTTATGTCAGATACCTCTAAGATTATTTATACCCTAACCGATGAAGCGCCAGCCTTAGCAACTTACTCATTTTTGCCAATGGTGCAGGCATTTACCGGGGCGGCCGATGTCGCTGTTGAGACACGTGATATTTCATTAGCTGGGCGTATTATCGCCAACTTCCCAAGTTACCTAAGCGAAGAGCAACGCATCGGTGATGCTTTGACCGAGCTGGGAGAGATGGCTAAAACGCCGGAAGCGAATATTATCAAACTGCCAAATATCTCAGCCTCCATTCCACAGCTGACAGCGGCGATTGCAGAGTTGCAGGCGCATGGCTATGCGGTACCGAACTATCCTGCTGAGCCACAAAACGACGAAGAGCAAGCGATCAAGGCGACTTATGCCAAAGTGCTTGGCTCTGCGGTAAACCCGGTGTTACGTGAAGGTAACTCGGACCGTCGTGCGCCGGCATCGGTTAAGAACTACGCTAAGAAAAACCCTCACTCAATGGGTGTCTGGTCACAAGATTCTAAGTCGCATGTGGCACACATGTCAGAAGGTGATTTCTACGGTTCTGAAAAGTCGTTGACGATTGCCGATGACACCACTTTCAAAATCGAATTTGTGGCAGAAAACGGTGATGTAACCGAACTGAAAGGTTCAGCGGCCCTACAGAAAGGTGAAGTGTTGGACGCATCGGTAATGAGCCAGTCTGCGCTACGCAACTTCCTGAAAGAGGCGATTGCCGAAGCCAAAGAGCAGGGCATCCTGTTCTCGTTGCACATGAAAGCGACCATGATGAAGGTTTCTGACCCGATTATCTTCGGTAATGCAGTATCGGTTTTCTTTGAAGATGTATTCAATAAACATGCGGATACTTTTGCGGAAATCGGTGTCAATCCAAACAACGGTTTGGGTGATGTTTACAGCAAAATCGCCACTTTGTCAGATGACAAAAAAGCGCAAATCGAAGCGGATCTGACGGCAGCAATTGAAGCGGGTCCAGATATGGCGATGGTGGATTCTGACAAGGGTATCACCAATCTGCACGTGCCATCTGATGTGATTATCGATGCTTCTATGCCAGCGATGATTCGTACTTCTGGTCAGATGTGGAACAAAGACGGTCAGCAGCAAGACACCATGGCGGTAATTCCAGATCGTTGCTACGCAAGTGTTTATGAAGAGACTATCCGTTTCTGTAAACACTATGGTGCATTTGACCCGACGACAATGGGTACGGTGCCAAACGTTGGTTTGATGGCGCAGAAAGCGGAAGAGTACGGTTCACATGACAAGACCTTCCAGGCACCGGGTGCTGGTACTATCCGCGCGGTGGATGCAGACGGTAACACTTTATTAGAACAGTCGGTAGCAACTGGCGATATCTTCCGTATGTGTCAGACTAAAGATGCGCCAATCCAGGACTGGGTTAAACTTGCGGTCAACCGTGCGCGTGCAACTGGTGTTCCGGCGGTGTTCTGGTTAGATACCAACCGTGCTCACGATCACCAAATCATCGAGAAAGTGAATGCTTACCTGGCAACGCATGATACGGCTGGTCTAGAGATTCACATTATGGCTCCAGCGGAAGCGACTCGTTTCACTCTGCGTCACGTAAAAGACGGTAAAGATGTGATTTCGGTAACCGGTAACGTTCTGCGTGACTACCTGACTGACCTG
>CAZNML010000013.1:14764-20040 GCA_964574275.1 uncultured Thiosulfatimonas sp.
CTGTTCCCAATTCTTGAGCTGGGTACCTCAGCGAAAATGCTGTCTATCGTGCCACTAATGAACGGTGGTGGACTGTTTGAAACGGGTGCGGGTGGTTCTGCTCCTAAGCACGTCCAGCAGCTGGTTGCTGAAAACCACCTGCGTTGGGATTCTTTAGGTGAGTTCCTGGCTCTGGCGGTCTCTCTAGAGCACCTATCGCAAAACTTCGATAACCCTAAAGCGCAGGTTCTGGCGGATACTTTGGATAAGGCGACTGGTCAGTTCCTGGATACCAACAAGTCGCCATCGCGTAAAGTGGGTGAGTTGGATAACCGTGGCAGCCACTTCTATCTGGCTATGTACTGGGCACAAGAGCTGGCAGCGCAAGATGCTGATGCCGAGCTGAAGGCACGCTTCACGCCGGTTGCGGAGGCGATGACAGCCAACGAAGACAAGATTGTGGCTGAGCTGAATGATGCGCAAGGTAAAGCGGTTCAGATTGGCGGTTACTATCAGCCGGATGTAGTGGAAGCGGCGATCGCAATGCGTCCAAGTGATACTCTGAACGACATTATCAATGCGATCTAATTGAGCTGTCTGTAATCCAGTCATTTGATTGGCTGGAGGTATATAAGCCCGTAATGGTGAGCACAAGCCGTCACACCCCGCAAGGGGGTATAAAGGCCTGCTTAACTGTTACGGGCTTTTTGCGTTTCAGGTGGTGTTCATTTTGCAGTAATCACGCTATATTGAGTAAAACCAGCAGACCGAGTCGAGCATGAACCAAGCATGAATGTATTTAATAAGATCAAACGGGGTGTGGTGTTGCACCGTCTGCAGCAGGGCAAAATACCGCTAAGATTGTGGCATCAAACCATTGCTAAAATGCCGCTGATGCAGCGTTACTCTTCACAGCAGCGGTTGCAGTTGCGTCTATTGGCCGGTGAGGTATTACGCTTGAAAGCGATCATCCCCGCACAGGGCATGCAGTTGACTGATGAGATTCGTATTATGATTGCGGCGCAGGTGGCGATGGTGGTGCTGAAACTGGAGTCGGCTGAGAACTTCTTCTCTCTGGAGTGGTTAAGAAACTGGCAGCAGATCATCGTCTATCCGACGCCGTTTCGCAATGGCCGCGACAACCTGTTGAGTGTTGATGGCTTTCTGGTCAGCTGGGCGGGGGTAGAGTCGGGCGAGACTCGCTATCAGGGTGGCATTATTATTAACTGGCAGGATGATGAACCACACCCTTTAAGAAGTTACGCCAGTCAGGTGTTAATGCACGAAATGGCGCATAAACTGGATATGCTGGATGGTCACAGCAACGGCCATCCGCCACTGCATGCCAATATGAGCCAGAGCGCGTGGTTTAGCGCTTTTGATAAAGCGTTTCAGCACCTGAATCGGCAGTTAGAGCAGGGTATTTCACCGGTGATCAATCCCTATGCCGCCAGCAGTGCAGCGGAGTTTTTTGCGGTGTCTACCGAGTACTTTTTTGAATCACCAAGACATTTGCAGAGAGTTTATCCCGAGGTTTATCAACAACTTTGTCTGTTCTATCGACAAGACCCAGCGGCTATGATTCAAATGCAGCGTCGCTAATCTGCTTTTTATTTAAGCGATGAAAACTCGATTTTAAAATAACCAGGCCTGGTTATTTTTATTTTGCCTGTTCAGCAGTAAAACAAGCTACTATGCGGCCACTATGGCGAATGTTGTATCTAAAAGCTATTTGAATTTCGAGTCTAACTGTCTGTTATAAAATGCTATTTTTTATGGTTGTTCTGCTGGTGGTTTGGACTTGCTGGCGCAGCGTGTCCGGTCTGCTGCAAAATCCACGCCTTTAAGTGCCGCTTCAGGTGTGGCAGCTGGCGGCCATCAATCACCCCCACATTCAGCAGATTGGCTTTATGAATATTGGCGCCGATGTACTCGGTGGTAATCAGCAGTGAGTGGGCGGTGGTACCACCGAGCCGGTTTTTCAGACTGTCGAGGCGTTGCAGATGCAGATTGATATTGACGTTACTGCCGGTTTTGCACTCCACCACAAACAGCTGGTTATTGGCGATAAACAGCACGTCGGTCTCATCGTAGGCATTTTCGCGGCGTAATTTAACTCCGAAAGCGACATCTTTAATATTATTGATTTCGGCCTTAAGATCGAGAATAGTGCGGTAGGTAAAATACTCCAGCCAGCCGCCTTCAAAGAAGGTGCGTTTCCACGGATCTCTTTCCGGCAGCGGGTAGGTTTCATTATTGTCGGTTTTCAGATGCAGAACATTACGGTTGCGCAGTTTGCGCAGGAAATCCATTAGCAGGTCGGCCTTGAGTCGAGAGTGCACATGACTGATGCCGTTGATATGAAAGTGGTTATTGTGTTTAACCAGCTTAATGGTTTTACCGCGCGCAAAACGGGTGGAGAAGTGCTGGTAGGTATGCAGCGCATACTGCTGCAAAATAATGCGTTCGATGGCATTAACCAGATTATTGGCAAAGTCCGCCTGATTGGCGTCGAGATGAACCGGTTCCGCGTGCTCGATGCCATGTGCGTGCAGGAACTCGTTTAACTCGATATTTTCGGCAATATTGAACTCCGGCAGGCCGCCGGGCTGAATCCACTTGAACTGATCGTTCGGCAGCAGGTAGTAGAGTCCAGCCTCAGTGTTTTCAAAGGCTTTGAATGCACCTAAGGTATAGAGTTGGTTGGCGCAGCTGAGATTAATCGCCAGTTGCTCATAGGGGATCTCAGCCACCAGCGCTTTTAGACTGTCCACAATGTGATTCAGTTCAAATTCGGCTTCTATCGGGATTAAGTGCGCATTAATCTCATGGTTCTGGTAGATGGTTTTCAGGCGAATGGCCGAGCCGACAAAGTTCTCTGTATAGACAATCAATACCGATTTAACCAGCAGACGGTGATCCAGTATCGGTCCTAAATTTAGAGCCATGTCCTGATTAACAAATATCAGGTGGGTGCGGTATGGGTTACTCATCTTCATCGGCTTTATTAACCTGTTTAACTCTGCTAACACACGATTCTAATTAAAAGTCAGGACGCTGTGCGCTCTATACTAATGATTAAAGCACTCCATAACGGTTTTTACCACAAAAACAGCCAATATCTGGCGCAACAAACTGCACACCTGTGACTGGCGCGTGTATTATAGTTTTCTATGAATGAGCGCCGCCGCTTGGCTTCAGTTAGATTATGACTGCAGCCGTTATGAAGTTGATAGCGCAAAGCCTGTATCAAAATGAGTTAAAGAGAGCGAATGGCAAAAAAATATTATGTCGTATGGCAGGGTAGAACTCCTGGAATCTATAGCGATTGGAACAGCTGCAAAGCGCAGGTGGACAAGTTTGCCGGTGCCAAATATAAATCTTTCCCGACGCTGAGCGAAGCGCAGCAGGCTTTTGGCGCAACAGGCGCTGCCAGTGGTAGCACAGCGACCAAACCGGCGCAGAAAAAACGTGCTGTCCAAAAGGGAATTAAAACCTATAGCGCCGCCGAAATTGATGCCATCAATAGCGAGGTTAAGATCTTTACCGATGGCGGCTGCGACCCCAATCCGGGGCAGGCGGGTTCCGGCATGGCGGTCTATCGAAATGCACAGCTGGCTGAGCTGTGGTATGGACTCTATAATCCAATGGGTACCAATAACAGCGCAGAGTTAAACGCATTGCATCAGGCTCTGCTTTTGGCTCAAAAAGAGTGTGAGCTGGGCAAGTCAGTGGTGATTTTCTGCGACTCGCAATACTCAATTCAATGTGTTACCCAGTGGGCGGTCGGCTGGGAGCGCAACGGCTGGAAGAAAGCCAAAGGCGAGATTAAAAATTTAGAGATTATTCAAAGCCTGTTTGCACTCTATCAGCAGTTGAAAGACAAGGTGCAACTGCTGCACGTCAATGGTCATGTTGGGGTAGAGGGCAATGAACTGGCGGATCGTATGTCGATGCTGGCCATCGCCGAACAAGCCACCGACTTTAGGCGTTATAAGCAAGCAATCGATGTTAGTGCCATTTTAAAGATGCAGGCGGGTTAACGCAGCAATAGCGGCCGTTATAAGGGCACAGAGCTTCAGCAGGCCAGAGCAGGCCTGTTCAGTTTATTAAATAAGGAGAGGCGTTAATGCTTCAAACAGAAACCGATATCAATGCAATTAAGTTAACCGAATACAGTCATGGCGCCGGTTGCGGCTGCAAGATCTCGCCGATGGTATTGGACAGCATTCTGAAAACCTCCAGAGAGATTGTGCCTAACCCGAATCTGCTGGTCGGCAACAGCACCAAGGATGACGCCGCTGCCTTTGATCTGGGTAATGGCACCTCGGTATTGAGTACCACCGATTTCTTTATGCCGATTGTGGATGATCCGTTTACATTCGGGCAGATTGCGGCCACCAATGCGATCAGTGATATCTACGCCATGGGCGGCAAACCTTTAATGGCGATCGCCATTTTTGGCTGGCCGATTGATGTGCTGCCGGCGGAAGTCGGTCAGCAAGTGATTGATGGCGGGCGCGCGACCTGTGAAGCGGCGGGCATCCCGTTAGCCGGTGGCCACTCGATCGATGCACCGGAACCGATCTTTGGTTTGGCGGTAACAGGCCTGGTGGAAAACCAGCATTTGAAAAAGAACGCCTCGGCCGAAGTCGGTTGTGAACTGTTCTTAACCAAACCGGTTGGTATTGGCATTTTAACCACGGCGCAGAAGCAGAAAAAGATCCAACCGGAGCATCTGCAGATGGCGATTGAGGCGATGACCACGCTGAATAAGCCGGGCACTGAGTTTGCTCAGATTGATGGCGTCACCGCTCTGACCGATGTCACCGGCTTTGGTGTGCTGGGGCACCTGATTGAGATCTGTGAAGGCAGCGGCATCGCCGCACAAGTTGAGTTTGACAAAGTGCCGGTGTTGCCGAATGTGCTTGAGTATCTGGCGCAAGGCTGTACTCCGGGTGGTACCAGTCGTAATTATCAGAGTTATGGTCATAAGGTCTCCGGCCTATTCGACTCGCAGATCAGCGAGACGCAGAAGATGATCCTGTGTGACCCGCAGACCTCCGGTGGGCTGTTGGCGGCGGTGCGCCCTGATGCCGTGGCAGAGTTCAAAGCGGTGGCGGCACAGCATGGACTGGCTTTAGAGTCGATCGGCAGAACCGTGGCGACGTCGGAGCAGACACACTGCATTGAGGTGATTTAATGGCGGTTGAGATCACTGAATTTCCGAATGAGTTGCCACAGACGGACGATTTTAAGTCGATTGTGCTTAATCATACGCCACTGATTGATGTGCG
>CAZNML010000013.1:20140-29926 GCA_964574275.1 uncultured Thiosulfatimonas sp.
ATCTCTCAGCAGTGGCTGCAAGACAGTGGTCGTGACATTGTGCGTTTGAAAGGCGGCTACAAAGCCTTTAGGCGCTATCTGATCGATTATATGGATCAGGTACCACAGCTACTGCAACAGCAGCAGACTCAACCGGTGGTCATCGCCGGCCGTACCGGTTCAGGCAAGACTCTGGTGTTGAATCAACTGCAGAATGTGATTGATCTGGAGGGGCTGGCGCACCATCGCGGTTCCGCTTTTGGACGCCATGCCACACCACAACCGACGCAGATTAACTTTGAAAACAATTTGGCGATGGCACTGATGCGTCAGCTGGAAAGCCAACCCAAGCAGCTGATAATCGAGGATGAGGGCCGCAATATCGGCTCGGTCAATCTGCCTAAAGCGCTGTTTGATGCGCTGAAAAGCGGCAAACGTGTGGTGGTGGAGACACCACTGGAGCAGCGCATCGCCATTACTCTGGACGAGTATGTCGCTCAGGCGCAGCAAGAGTATGCCACTGTGCAGGACTGGACTGAGTTTATGCTGGCTGCCTTTAGCCGTATCAAACGACGTCTGGGCGGGGAGCGTTATCAACGGGTGATGCAGCAGTTTGAGCAGGCAATGCAGACCCAGCACAGCAGCGGTTCGATTGAAGATCACCAGGCCTGGATTAAAACCCTGCTGGTTGAGTACTACGACCCGATGTACGACTACCAGATGCAGAAGCGTCAACACAAGGTGAGTTTTACCGGCTCAATGCAGGAGGTGATTGACTACCTGCAAAAGCAGGCAAACTAAGCCAGTTTTACCAAGCTAAGCACTAGAAAATTAACAGGCCTGTTAAACGCTTAGCACAACAATTTTTAGCCCACTCTGCTACACTACGCGCCACATATTTTTTGATCATCAAGGTAAACTCCAGTGGCGCTAAAACCAACCATCTATAAATTTCGAATCGCTCTGTCTGATATGAACCGCGAGTTGTACGACACGCTGAATTTAACGGTGGCGTTACACCCATCAGAGAATCAGGAGCGAATGATGGCACGTGTGCTGGCGTACTGTCTGAATGCTCAGGAGTTTTTGGAGTTCACCAAAGGGCTGAGTGCGATTGAGGAGCCGGATATCTGGGTACGGACTCTGGATGATCAGCTGATGCTGTGGATTGATATTGGCGAGCCGGCGGTAGAGCGGGTTAAAAAGGCGACACGTCTGGCAAGAGCGGTCAAAGTCTACAGCTTTAACAGTAAATCCGATGTCTGGTGGCAGCAGAGCCAAAACAAGTTAAATGAACTGAGTGCCGAGATTATCCAATTTGACAGCGAAGCGATTCAAAAACTGGCAGGCCTGGTCACGCGCACTATGGATATGTCGGTGACGGTCACCGGCGAATCCGCCTATATTGCGGCTGAAACAGGCGAGTGTGAAGTCAGCTGGCAGACTTTAAAGTCGGCCTGAATCACAATCTGCTTTCAGAGTGCTCTGCAGTCCGTTTAGAGTCTATTCAGCGATATAAATATTGTTATGGCCAAGCTGTTTGGCCTGATAGATCGACTCAGTGGCGGTCAGCTCAACCTCCTCTGTCTGACTGTTATCAAATACCAGTTCCGATATGCCAATGCTGGCGGTAATGGTGATGCTGTGATTGGCAAAGTTAATATGCATGCTGGAGATGGCGGTCTGAATACGTTCAGCCAGCTGTTTGCTGCTTTTCAGGTTGCTGCTCTCCAGCGTAATCAAAAACTCCTCACCGGATATACGGAACAGATGATCACTGCTTTTGATTGAGCGACTCAGCAGCCGAGCCACTCTTTGCAGTACGATATCCCCGGTGGCATGACCATAAGCGCTATTGACCTGTTTGAATGAGTCCAAATCAATCAGCAGCGCGCGGCAGCGTCTGGGGTTGTCACTGCTGCCTGATTTAAACTGCTGCTGGCAAAACTCATGGAAAGCCTTGCGGTTCCCCAGTTGAGTCAAGGCATCCATTCTGGACTCCTTAATCGCCTGCGCCTGCTCGCGTTCATTGGTTTTGAGTCGATCCACCAGCGCAAAAGAGAGCAGGATGGAGTCGACCAGCATGCCGAAATCAATCGCCTGATACCCCCAATCACTATACGGAATAAGTGACATCACCGTTAAAGCGGTAATGCTGGTTCCGATCAGCCCCGCTGTCGTACCCAGAAGGAAAAAACGGGCGTAATGGTTGCCCTTCAACAGTGACAGCAGCGCAATGCTAAACACAAAAACACTGAAGACTACCGACAGAGCGATCGCAAATATCACATGATAGTGGTATCCAAGCAGAGGTGAGAGCAGCATAGTGGCGCTGAAGACAATAATCAAGATATCAAGCTGTTTCTGTGCCAGAGGCAGGTAACGTTCCAAACTCAAAAATGAGCGCGCAAACAGCAAACCGGCAATCACAAACAGGAAGATGGTGGTGGACTGTAACCAGTTCTGTAGCGTCGGCAGGGTGGGCAATAACCACTGGTAAGTGTAGCCATTGTAACTCAGGTTCGCCGCTATAAAGGTGAGCAGATAGAGCACATAAAACCCGTAATAGGACAGTTTGATATTGGTATAGAGAATGAAGTGGTACAGAATCATCGCCAATAGGAAACCGTAGATAAAGACCGACAGGCTGACATCCTCAACCTGGTTCTGAACCACCTGCTCCCTTGTCAGTATTGAGATGGGTACCACAAAAGGATCACGCGTCTTTACTTTGACATAGACCGTCGACAAGCCGCTGTCAAAATCGTGCTCGATATTGGGTTCGTGGTGTTTAACGGCGCGTTGTCCAAAGGGGTAGAGGTTTCCGGTGGTGTAGTGACTGGTGTGCTGCTCGGGTGAAATAATCAACACTTCAATATGATCCAGCCAGGGTGTCTCAAACAGCAGTACACGCTTCAATTTTGATAATTGCGGGTTGAGTACGCTGAATTTGTAGTACAGGGTGGAGTCGGTAAACAGATGAGTGCTGACGCTACTGCTCAATGGGCTGAACTTGTCTTCGCTCAATTCGCTGATCTTACTAAACTCAACCGAGTTGTCAGCATCTTCATAATAGAGCATCGACAGGCCGATCTGGTTATGAGCACGAGTGATGTCAACAGCCTTGGTCGCTGCTTCAACGCTCAGAAACAGGGCGAGAAAAGTGTAGACAACAATAAGACGTTTCAGCATGCTAAATAAACTGCTTTCAATTCTGAGTACTTATAAAAAATAGTATCACAGTTTAAGGGTGTTTTATCTTTCAAACGTGATGAGTCTGCCTGGAATGAGAACAGGCGGGTCGGTGTTGCTAAGGGTTGAGTGCTGTAAATAAAAAAGCCCTTAAAGCACAGGCCTTGAATATCAGGGCACTGACTTTTAAGGGCTCTATCTGCAAAAAGATTAAATGGAATTAAAGTTCCGCGTCGTAATAGACCTTTTGCACGTCATCCAGATCTTCTAACAGATCGATAAACTTTTGGAACATTTCAAGGTCTTCACCCTCAATGGTTTTGGTCATGTGAGGTACAAACTGAATCTCATCCACGTCAAACTCAATGTCATCAAATGCCTCTTTCAGGGCGATCTTGGCTTTCGAGTACTCCGTGTGTGGCGCAAAAACGGTAATTTTTCCATCTTCCGCTTCAATATCCGTGACATCGACATCGGCCATCATCAGTGCTTCCAGTGCCGCTTCCTCATCGTCACCTTTGAAAACCAAAATAGCGGCGTGGTCAAACATGTGTGTTACGCTGCCTTGTGTCCCAATTTTGCAGTTGGTTTTGGTAAAGCAGTGACGAACGTCACCAAAAGTACGATTCGGGTTATCAGTCAAACACTCAACAATCACCATGGTGTTGCCCGGGCCATAGCCTTCATAACGTGCCGGCGAGAAGTCTTCACCGCCGCCACCTTTGGCTTTATCAATCGCTTTTTCAATTACGTGAGCAGGAACCTGGTCTTTTTTAGCTCGGTCAATCAAACCCTGAAGCGCAAGGTTACTTTCTGTTTCAAACCCGCCTGATTTAGCACAGACATAGATTTCACGACTGTATTTACTGTATACCTTAGCTTTTTGATCCGATGTTTTAGCCATCGACTCTTTACGGTTTTGGAAAGCTCTTCCCATTGTTGTGCTCCATCGAAATTTTTGAGAGTGTAAATTCTACACAATACTGCCGGTTATTTGGAGTGATTTCAGTAAATTACTGCCGACATTTTTGCTTTGTTAAAGTGGATTTAGCGGTTTTAAAGATGGGTTTATTGTATAGTTGGCGTAAATTTAGATATCTATTTTGGATATCTGTGTGAACTGGTTGGAGTGGTTATGAACCGACAGAAAGCGATTAAAAAGAAATATATACGCAAGTTAAAGCAAGCGCGCGCAAAAAATGCCCCTAAAAACAGGGAGCGCTACATCAGTAAAGCGGACCGGGAAGCGCAGGAAGCCAGGCAGCAGAATGAACAGCTGGATCAGCCGTTGGAAGCTCAGAGCTCAAGCGGTCAGCAACAGTCATAGCTTTTGTGAGTTTTGCTAAGGCATACTTCTTGTAATCACATTGCAATAGCCCGTTAGCTGTTAATAATGGGTTTTTTTACTTAATTTTAACGGCAATCCTGTTTAGATCAGCATAGAATAGAGGTGAACCCATTCAGATTGATGGAGCGCTCTATGTTTCACTTTTCACCGTTCAAATCCGCTCAATTTCCCCTGTTGGCTCTGCTATGGATGGCCTTGCTGTCTTTGCCAGCCACTGTTTCCGCCGGCGCAGCCAATGAAGCAGGGGAGTATTATCACCCTCAAGTTCAACAAGTCCTCGAAGCGAGCCAGCCACCCGAAGGCTTGGTATTTGATATCGAGACGCTCGATCCGCAGGCCCTGCAGGAGTTGACTCCGTTTATTGTTCGACAGATTAAAGCCATTAAAGCGCAGTTTCCCGATGTTGATATTGCGGTGGTTTCGCATGGGGTCGAAGAGGTTGCCTTAACCAAAACGGCGCAAACTCAATTTTCCGGCTTACATACGATGTTTGATCAGCTGGTTCAGCAGCAGGACGTGAGTTTGCATGTTTGTGGTGCGGTGGCAGGCTTAACTCAACTCACTCAGGAGGACTTTTCAGACTTTGTCAGTTACTCCGATTCAGGCATGGCGCAGATTAATGATTATAAAGCGCTGGGCTATCAAGTTATTGCGATTAAGCAGTTAAATAAACAGCAGAGAGACGAGCTGTTTAAAACGCCGGAAAAGTACTTCAAAGCCCGATAATACGTCGTTTGTTAAAGATTTTGTAAAACTATTTTTCTTTACAAGTTGTTGTTTTGTTTAAATTATTTGATGGCTAGCATTCAAATGTTTTATTTTGTGATACGTGAAAGTAGGTACAATGAAGTTAGGTTGTTTCAGGGGTGGAATAGCCGACAACCCATTCATTCTGAATAAGGAGGAATAATGAAACCTATTTGGATTTTAGTTGCGGATAGCAGTTCAGCACGTATCTTTACCGCCGAAAATTCGGTATCGGATTTAGTTGAAATTAAAACTTTGTTGCACGCTGAGGCTTTAATGCACGAACAGGATCTGGTCAGCGATGCACCGGGCAGAGCAAATGATGGCCCAAGCGGCGGTAACCACGCCTACACCGGTGAAGTTTCAGCAAAAGAGCAGGAAGAGGTTAATTTTGCCAAACGCGTGGTCAAATACCTATGCGATGAGCTTAATCAGAACAAGTTTGATCGACTGTTTGTGGTTGCGGCCCCGGCGTTTTTAGGTGACTTGAGAAACTCATTCACCAGCCGGATTGAGAAGCAGATCGCTTTCTCTTTAGGTAAAAATATTGTCAGTCAGACACCACAAGAGATTCGTACTCACCTACCGCACTCTTTAACCTGACATCTTGGTATAAAAACCTATAAAAAAAGCCCATCTGTCTATGTTTTTAGTCAGGTGGGCTTTTTTATGGCTGTCTATATCAGGCTCGAATTCGAATTTCGGCGCGACCCTGTGATATCGCGATTAGGCTTCTAATTGGCCTTTTTAAGGAAGGCGGACAGCAGTACTATCTGCGTGCCGTTGACTTTCCCTTCAATGTGCAGAGGGTTATCTGTCAGGTGAATGTTCTTGACCATAGTGCCGCGTTTCGCAGTGAAGTTTGCCCCTTTAACCACCAGGTCTTTAATCAGGGTGACGTCATCTCCCTCCTGCAATACAGTGCCGTTGCTGTCTTTGGTTGGAACCGTGTCGTCATCTTCGTCAGCAATGCCGGCCTCTGCCCAGGCTTTGGTGTCATCATCCAGATACATCATATCCAGCAGATCCTGCGGCCAACCCTCCGCTCGCAGAGTGTGCAGCAGACGATAGGACATAACCTGAACCGCCGGCACCGCTGACCACATGCTGTCATTCAGACAGCGCCAGTGATTGACATCCATAGAGGTCGGGTCTTCAATTTGGCTGCGGCAGGTACTGCAAACCAGGATTGCCTGCTCAGCAGAACCATCGCTGGGTGCGACCTCAAAAACCGACAGATGCTCTTCTGCACCACACAATTCACACTTATTGCCACTACGTTCAGCTAATGCCTGTTCTAAGCTCATGAAACGGATCCTTTTTCAAAAAATGAATGGGCGTCATTATAAGCTTTTTGTAGTGTAAAGCGTCAGTAAACGATCCAATTCTTCAATTTGTTGTTTGCAGGTTGCGCAGACGATAACAGGCTCTTCTATTGAGGCGCCCGGACTGATATCCGCTGGCGGAGGGTTGAGTATCGACAACTTCTCTGTAGAGCTGCAGAGCGAGCAACATGGCTCTCCATCTTGATTGATCAGTTCATACTTTAGCTTCATGGCACACACTCTTTTATATTGTTTATCTGTCACTATGCTTTTCAGTAGGTTTTAAATCTAATTTAATAAGCTTAAGTACTTATTTTATCACTTTCAATAGGCTGTTCATCTACTTTTGATTTCCAGTCAATTTAGTAGCGCTTTTAACGCTTGCTGGCTTTTGTTTTAAATTGACTAAGGTTAAACTGGATTCGATGCTTGCCAAGGTTAAGCAGGGCTTAAACGATTTGTAAGGTTGATAAATGGGTTATTGGGGTTGAATGGCAAAGCGTTTTTGTCAATATGATGCGGCGATTGATTATTTTGCGGTGTTGGGGGTGCATTTCGATGCCTGTCCGAAGACGGTTAAACAGGCCTATCGAAAAATGGCGCGGCGTTACCACCCAGATGTCTCTAAAATTCACAATGCAAAAGACCGCTTTCAGGAGATCGCCTGTGCCTATGAGGTGCTGAGTAAGCATCGCGACGGCTATTGTTCAGCTTTCAAACTGCAGCAAACAAAGTCTGCTCGGCATGGAGCTGCATCGTCAAATAAGCATCAGCAAAATGGCGCTGCCAAGCAACCATCCTCAGCAGAACAAACGCATACAGATACGTCAGCTTCAGCCCTTAAACCTATTCATGGCAAGGATCGACATATCACCTACCCATTAACCCTGCGTTATGCCATTCGTTTATTGAGGCTGGGCAGTTTTTATATTCCAGCACTCAAAGTGAAAATGAAATTCACCCGTGATGCCTTGAGCGGCAAGACTTTCAGGCTGGCAGGAAAAGGGTACAGTGGGCTGTTTGGCGGTCGCGCCGGGGACTATCTGGTGCGCTTTGAGATCAAGCAGGGCAATAAAAACTGGCAACTGCAGGGCGCCGACCTGTATGGCCGGGTTAAGGTGCCTGATAACCTGCTGCTGGCCGGCAGTCAGGTCAGTGTCAGCGCACCGACCGGCCTGTGTCAGGTCGTGGTGCCGGAGCACTATCAGGCCGATCAGTTTATTGTCATTGAGGGCATGGGCTTGCCGGCTGAACCGAGCTGCGCAGCCGGTGACCTGTATACGCTGTTGATTCCGGCTTAAGGCGCTAACAGCACTCACTCGTAACTCATTTTTTTGTTAAGCCTGTTAAAGCGTTTCACCCACACCTTGAAAAGGCTACAATATGGCCTTATAGATGCTTATAAATTATTCCAAATTAACTCCCTTAAAGAAGTGTTATGCCAGATTCCCATGAATACGACGACGGTAACTTACTGTTAGAAGCCGCCAAACCCAAAGTCAAACCGCCTAAACGTTATCAAGTAGTGCTGTTAAACGATGACTACACTCCGATGGATTTTGTGGTTGAGGTGTTGCAGCGTTTTTTCGACATGGATGAGATCAAAGCCAGTGCGGTGATGCTGGCGGTGCACCATGATGGCAAGGGAGTTTGTGGGGTTTACAGTCGTGAAGTGGCTGAAATGAAGGTGCAGCAGGTGAATCGTTATTCACGTCAAAACAAGCACCCGTTAATGTGTCAATTAGAGGTAGCTTAATTGTGTTAAGTAAAAGTTTACAGATGACCTTAAGCAATGCCTTTAGTGTTGCCCATGAATATGAGCATGAGTTTGTTACGCTTGAGCACCTGTTGCTTGAGCTGTTAGGCCTGCCAGAAGTGCAGGAGGCGGTGAGTGCCTGCGGAGCGGATATTTCTAAAATTGAAACCGGTCTGGAGCATTTTTTAGAGACCGAAATGGTGCCGCGCAAGCCGGATGAGCTGCAGCCAACCATGAGTTTTCAGCGTGTGATTGAGCGCGCTATCTATCTGGTGCAGTCGAATGGCTATCCTGAAGTCACCGGCTTGCATGTACTGGCGTCGCTGTTCTCCGAAGAGGATTCGCAGGCGGTCTATCTGTTAGAGAGCAATGGCATTGATCGTGTCGATATCCTCAGTTATATCTCGCATGGTGTCACCACCGGTGACGGCGATGACTACCTGCCGCAAACCAGTGAACCGCATGAGGGCATGGAGTCGGCTGAGGGTGAAGAGGGCGGCAAGAAATCGCCACTGGAATCCTTTACTATCAATCTGAATCAGGCGGTGATGGATGGCAAGATTGATCCGATGATTGGCCGCAAGTGGGAGCTGGATCGCACCCTGGAAATCTTAAGTCGCCGCCGTAAAAATAATCCTTTGTTAGTCGGTGAGCCGGGCGTCGGTAAAACCGCCGTTGCCGAAGGCTTGGCCTATCAGATTGTTAATAACGGTGTGCCGGAGCCGCTGGAAGATGCAGTGGTCTACAGTCTGGATATGGGGGCGCTGCTGGCTGGAACCCGTTATCGCGGTGATTTTGAGAAGCGTTTTAAAGGGTTGCTAAAGGCGCTGGAACAGCACGATCACGCTATCCTGTTTATTGATGAGATTCACACCATTATCGGTGCCGGCGCGGTTCAGGGCGGCGCAATGGACGCTTCCAACCTGATGAAACCGGCATTATCCTCTGGCAAGTTACGCTGTATCGGTGCCACCACCTATGAGGAGCATCGCGGCATCTTTGAGAAAGACCGTGCTTTGGCACGTCGATTCCAGAAGGTCGATATCCGCGAACCGAGTAATCAGGAAGCGTTTGAGATTCTAAAAGGCTTGAAGTCACAGTATGAGGCGCATCACAGCGTCAAATACACGCTACCGGCTCTAAAAGAGGCGGTGGCACTGTCAGCACGTTACATTACCGACCGCCATCTGCCGGATAAGGCGATTGATGTCATTGATGAGGCGGGTGCCAAGCAGGCATTGAGAACGCCGAGCAAACGCAAAAAACAGATTGGCGTCACCGAGATCCAAGCGGTGGTCGCCAGTATTGCACGCATTCCTGTGTCGCAAATCACCCAGAAAGAGCGAGACAAGTTACAGGATCTGGGTGAAAACCTGAAGCGCGTGGTGTTTGGACAGGACCATGCGGTTGATCAACTCTCCTCGGCCATTAAGCTGGCG